>NZ_JBFTZN010000059.1:0-27077 GCF_056406775.1 Allobosea sp. P1_A7 | reverse complement strand
GTATCCTGCACGTTCGGTGTCATGGCCTACCGGCCGCCGGTGCAGGTCGAGAGAAGACGGAGGCCCATGAGCCCGCTTGATATATTCGCCTGGATTGTCCTCGTCGTGCTCGTGTGCAGCACGGTTTTCGTCATCGTCTTCATGGCCATGCTTCCGGGCATGATCGCCAAGCGACGCAATCATCCCTGGGCCCAGGCGGTGGCCGTCGGCGGCTGGGTGACGCTGTTCCTGGGATTCGTGCTGTGGCCTGCCGTCCTGATCTGGGCCTATGTCGACGTGCCCGCGCGTGTTGACGCGCCCGCGCGCCCGCAGGAGCTCGCCCGATGATCGTCGTCCTGCTCAATGTCTATCTCGCCCTGCTGTTCGTGCTGGTAAAACTCCGGATCGTGCCGTTCAACCTGTTCTGGAAGGTCTCGCCGGTCCTTGTCCTGCTCCTCTTGCTGATCGGCCTGTTCATCCCGATGAACTGGGGCGCGCCGCAAGGCGCGGCGCTGGCCATCCGGCAATCCGTCGCCATCGTCCCTGATGTCGCCGGCGAGGTGATCGACGTCCCTGTCGAGCCGAACACGCCGTTGAAGGCGGGCGCTGTGCTGTTCAAGATCGACCCCGTGCCCTACGAGGCCCAGGTCAAGGCGCTTGAAGCGCAGTTCCAATTGCAGCAGCAGCGCCTGGCTCAGATGACCCAGCTGCAGAGCACGGGGTCCGGCCGCAGCTTCGATGTCGAGCAACGCCAGGCCGAGGTCGACCAGCTCAAGGCGCAACTCGAGGGCGCCAGGTGGAACCTCGAGAAGACGGTGGTTCGAGCTCCGGCCGCCGGTTACGTCACCAATGTCGCGCTGCGGAAGGGCGCACGCGTCGCCAACCTGCCGCTTGCGCCGGTCATGGCCTTCGTCGACACCGCGGAGACGGTCATCGGCGTCGAGATCCAGCAGATCGATGCCCGCTACATTGCGGCCGGCCAGCCGGTCGAACTGAYGTTCAAGTTCGCCCCGGGGCAGGTCTTTACCGGCAAGGTCGAGAGCGTGCTGCAGGCGATCTCGACCGGTCAGGTGCAGACATCCGGGGCGGCGGTGACGCCGAAATCCATCCAGGCAGCCCCCTTTGCCGTGCGCGTGAAACTCGACGACCAGGCCTTTGCCGACAAGCTCCCGGCGGGTGCTGCCGGCGATGCCGCCATCTTCACCGATCGCGTCACGGCCGCACATGTCATTCGCAAGGTGCTGCTGCGGCAGATCGCGATCACCAACTACATCAACCCCTTCTGATGCGAACGATCCGGCCCGCGGAGCTCGGCGCGCAACGGCCGCCAGCTCCCCGAGCCGGAGCGTCTCGGGATCACGAGCAACGAGTTGGCCCGATCGGATCGCCCGGCTCGGCTGATCGGTCGGGCGTTCGCCGTCCACATGATCTCGCGGCGGCGCGTTGACGCCGGCTGCTGCCGCCGGCTTTGATGCAGCGACACTATACGACCGGCATCGCCCGCTCACGCGGCGGCGGGTTGTTCATCCACACGAAGGGTTATCCAGATGCCTAGCGGCGGCTCCATCATCACAATCAGCGCCGCGAGGCCCCCCCTTCTCCGGGCCTCCGCGGCCCTCATCCTGCTCGCCGCTCTCGCCGGCTGTACGCAACGCGAGCCCATCGCGGCGAACGAGGGGCCAGGAATCCCGATCCGTACGCCGCAGGAGCGCAGCTATCTCGATCCCGGCCCTGCACCGAGCGAAGGCAGCGGGCCGGCTTATGTGCGCGAGAACCGCCGCTCGCCCAATTTCGGCGATCGTTTCGGGGGCGATGTCCTGTCCCGCGCGCCGTACTGACCCCAGCCATTGCTGAATGATGCGCAGAGCGGCCATAACCGCTCTGCTGCCTTGCCCTGCGACCTGGATGGCTTCTGCATGAGACGGCATGGGATGAGGATCGCTGCTGGGGCACTGGCGTTGTTGCTCGCCGGCTGCGCCGGCGACGTGCAGGGCGTGCTGGCGCCGGTTGCGCATGGCGCACCCGACGCCAGCAAAGTCACCATGCTCGTGGCAACGACGCGCTCGCCCGATCCGGATAACGGCATCCTGTTTTCCGGCGAGCGCGGCGCGAAATCGTCCTTCGCCGAGATCACCGTCTCGATCCCGCCCGCGCGCGCGCGGAAGGTTGGCGAGGTCCAATGGCCAAGCCGCCTTCCCGGCGACCCGGAACGCGAATTCGTGACACTGAAGGTCGACCGTCTCGACCAGCAGGCCGCCTTCGCCCGCTTGCACTCAGCAGCGTTGAAAGCCCCGAAGCGGCGCGTTCTCCTCTTCGTCCATGGCTTCAACAACCGGTTTGAGGATGCGGTCTATCGCTTCGCTCAGATCGTCCACGATTCCGATGCCAATGTCGTGCCGCTGCTCTTCTATCATGCTCGCCTCGCCTGATGTCGATGTCGATGTCTTCCGGACCCAGATCGCCGAGATCGGCAAGAGCCGCGCGAAATTCACCCTCTTCGTCTCGCAAGACGACCGGGCACTGGCGGTTTCCCGCCGAGTCTGGGGCAGCACGGCACGGCTGGGCGCGATCAACCCGGAAGCCGAGCCCTATCGCGACGAGCTGGCTGCCGAAGGCATCACCGTACTCGACCTGACGAAACTCAGATCGGACGACCGGCTCAACCATGGCAAATTCGCGGAGAGCCCCGAGGTCGTGCGGCTGATCGGGACCCGCCTCGTCGCGGGCCAGTCCATCACCGATTCACGCGTCGGCCTCGGCGACCGCCTGATGGCTGTCACCGCCGGTGCCGCGGCAACGGTTGGAACTGCGGCCGGTCTTGCGATTGCAGCACCGATCGCCATTGTCGACCCCCATACTCGCCGCAATTTCAATGGCCGCATCGAGCAACTCGGAGACTCGATCAGCGACGCGGCGAGCACGACCGGCGAAGTACTAACCACGCCGCTGGTGAACACGGGCCAGAAACAATAGCCGGATCGCGTGCACCAATCTCCAAGCCGCCGAACGCCAATTTCATGCGGTCGCCCGGGCAAGCTGCGACGGCAAGTGCCGCGGAGCACCTGTCAGATCACAGACGGCAACATCGTCGGTTTTGGCAAGTTCACGGTCACCCGCAGACCCGCCGGCTGGGCCGAAGCGAGGGTGACGTCCCCGCCATGCGCCCGGATGACGTCCCGGGCAATCGTGAGCCCGAGGCCGGTGCCACCGGTCGCACGGCTGCGCGATCCATCGAGGCGTTGAAACGGAGCGAAGGCACGCTCGATCTGGTCCGGCGCAATCCCTGGCCCGCCATCCCTGAGAACAATGACAAGCGCCTGAGCTTCGTCGCGCAGTTTAACGCTGACCCGCTCTCCATAGCGCAGGCCATTGTCGATGAGGTTTGACAGAGCACGGCGCATCGCCACGGGCTGACATGACAGCTGCGCATGATCGGGGCCGATATAGGTGACATGCCCCCCATATCCGTGAAATTGTCGCAAAGGCTGATCAGCAGCGAGGCAATATCGACCACGCTGTGCGGCTCGCGCCGGGCATCGTCGCTCCCGAACGCGAGAGACGACTGGATCATGGTTTCCATCTCGGAAATATTGGACAGGACCTCCTGCCGCTGATCCTTGTCGCGCACATACTCCGCCATGAGCCGCAGCCGCGTGAGCGGCGTGCGCAGGTCATGCGATATGGCCGCGAGCATAGTGGTTCTCTCATCCACGAAATGCGTGAGGCGCGCCTGCATGTCGTTGAAGGCGTGGGCGATCGCGGCATATTCCGGCAGGTCCATGTCACCGATCGGAGTCAGCGCCCGCTCTCGGCCGAGCCGTTCGGCCGCTCCGGCAAGCTGCGTCAGCGGCTTGACCAGGCTGCGCGCCATCCAGATGGATAGCATGCCGACAAACAGCGCCCCGCCGATCAGGTCCGCCGCGTTCCGCACGTAGCGCGCGCTCGCCAAATCGCCGGCGCGCTGTCTCACGATCAGCCAGGACCGATCCGAGAGACGGACGCCGATCTCGATTTCCGATGCCACGAGCGGGTAGTGCTCGACAGAATCCGCGGCGACATTGGTCATGAGCGCCGGCAGGCCGGACAAGAGAACGACACCGGTCCTGACCTGGCTGAGCAGGTTGCCGTAGGGCGTGATGTTGACAACGACAGCATCCGCGTCGACGCCCAGTTTCTTGCTGATCTGGGCCTGGAGCGTCGCGCTCGATGCAGGCGAAGGACCGCCCGGCGCTGCGGGTTGACCTTCACGGATGACGAAATCGAGCCACTCCTTCGATTTCAGCGAAGACAGCGCCAAATCACGCTGGCTGGCATCGGCCGCCGTCACGGTCCGTTGAGCATCGACTGTCGTATCGACAAGCCACTGCGTGTCGAACAACGCGAAATCCGAGGGTGGCACCAGCGCGCGAAGCGCTTCGCCGAGCAGTTGAGTCCCGATGAAGGTGAGGACCACAACAATGGCGATGCGGGGGGCAAAACCCACCCGCGACCACAGCCTTACCCTCATGGCGTCGCTTCGGGCGCATCGGCAACCACGTCCGCAGTCATGACATATCCCTCGCTCCGCACGGTCTTGATGAGCAGTGGTTCCTGCGGATTGATCTCGATCTTGCGGCGCAGCCGGCTGATCTGGACGTCGATGCTGCGATCGAAGATCTGGCTTGCCCTGCCATGGGCCAGATCGAGCAGCTGATCACGGCTGAGAACACGCTGCGGATGCTCGACGAATGCCAAAAGCAGATCGAACTCGCCGCTGGTCAGGTCGGTCAGCACATTGTCGGGAGACAGGAAGACGCGGCGTTTCGCATCCAGAGTCCATCCCGCAAACCGAAAGTTCGACCGCACGTGATCGCGCGCAGCGGCGGGAGAGACGCCGGTCCGGCGCAGAACAGCCCGCACCCGCGCCAGAAGCTCCCGCGGGTTGAAAGGCTTCGTCACGTAATCGTCGGCACCGAGTTCGAGCCCGACGACCCGATCCGTATCGGATGTCATCGCCGTCAGCAGGATGATCGGGATATTGCTCGTGGCACGGACGCGCCGGCAAAGGCTGAGCCCATCCTCTCCCGGCATCATGATATCGAGGACGATGAGGTCGAAGCGCCCTGCTTCCAGGGCTTCGAGCATCTGCGCCCCGGCCTGGGCCTGCGTCACACGCACCCCATGCTCACTCAGGAATCGCGCGAGGATCCTGAGTATCGTGGCGTCGTCATCGACGATGAGGAGATGAGGGCTGTTCGAGCGGGCCACGCGATGAAGCTCCGGCAGRGGAGTACCCTTGGCCTTCCACATGCCCTTTGGGCAAGCATCATTCTGTAACAGTCTGTTGCAAACCGAAATCCCGGAGACATCGCCCCGCGCCCCCACTGCCCTAGAGATGAGCGTCTCGCGAACGCGTTTTGCGCCATTGGGGTTGATGAATGACGTCGTTGGAGGCGCTTCGGCGCATTTTGTCCGGCCGCGTGGCCCTGGCCGCATCTGCCCTGGCGCTCATCTGCACGACAGGTCCTGGTGATGCCCATGCGCAGAGTCTTTTCGATCGCATGCCAACGATCCCCGGCGATTGGACCATCACCCTGGGTGCTCAGGGCAGGTTTCTCCCCGAATTCGAAGGCGCGAGCCGCTTCCGCTTCGAACCCCTGCCGATCGTCTCCGTCCGCCGGGCCGGCAAGGCTGCGCGCTTTCGCGCCCCTCTGGACGGTGCCGGTATTTCGCTGATCGACATCGGCGGCTTCCATGGCGGTCTTGTCGGCAAGTACAAGGGCGGGCGCGACGCTGGCGACTACCCCAGACATTTGCGCGGGCTCGGCGATGTCGACGCGACGATCGAAGCTGGCCTCTTCGCCGAGTTCTGGCCCCGGGATTGGTTCCGGACGCGAATCGAAACGCGCCGTGGTTTCGGCGGGCACAGGGGCTTCGTCGCCGACCTTTTCGCCGATGTCGTCGTTCCCATTGGCGAACGCTGGACGCTGTCCGGCGGGCCGCGCCTGTCGCTGGCCGACAACAAGGCGACCGCACCGTATTTCGGCGTCGACGCGGCCCAATCGCTGGCTTCCGGACTTCCCCTCTTCAATGCCAAGGGCGGGCTGCATTCGATCGGCGCCGGCCTGCAGGCGCGCTATCAACTGACGCCGCGATGGGAGGTCCGTGCCTATGTCGAATACGCCCGCCTCAGGGATGATGCGGCATCCAGCCCGCTGGTGACCCGCTATGGATCGCCGAACCAGACGACCGTCGGCCTCGGCTTGAGCTACTCGTTCGACGCCAAACTCTGGTGAGGGGATGCCCCTTGGACAGGCGTGGCGAGGGTGCGGCGTACGTGAGGCAGATGGAAGCGCCGGCTCCGGCCGCTAAAGCGTAACGGAGGAAAGGGCATTTACGTTTGCAACGGGCGCAGGGGGGCTGGCAATGATGATAGAGCTGGCGAGCGCGCGAGTGTCGTGCAAATCTCCGGGACCTTGCGATCATTCTGCCCCCATTGCAGGCATCTACCGTGCCGGTTCACGCTCCGAGACCAGACAAACCTAGTTTCGCGGGTCGGCGCAGGGGCGTTCTGCGCATTCTATTGCTGTTTGTTGCATCAGCAGCCATTGCAGGCTTGGCTCTCTCCTACAGCACGGTGCGCGACTACGGCTCCTTTCGAGCGTCGATACTGACCGGCGCGCCAGGCGGCGCCTATCATTCGCTCGCTTCAAATCTGGCGCAGCTGGCCAGGCGCGACCGAGGGCATCTCGAGGTTATCCCGACAGCGGGTTCGATCGAGAACGCCAAACGCCTGATGGCAGACCAGAAATCCTGCGCCGAGAAATTTGCCTTCGTTCAGGACGGCACTCCAGTGCCTGCCGAATCCGAACTGGAACTATTGGGGCGCCTGCCCGAACCGGAGTCGCTGCTCTTTCTGACCCGGCGCGATCGGTCCTTCGGTAGCTTCTCCGACCTACGGGGCGCCTCCATCGGAATAGGCCCCGAGAATTCGGGAACGGCCTATCTCGTGCTCCAGCTGCTCGGCGATCCCGACCTGAAGAAGCTCGACATTCGAACGTCCTATCGCGAGCTCGAGGAGCAAGCTCAGCTTGTGGCGCAGGGCAATCTCGATATTGCCGCCTATGTCATGCGAAATGATGCCGAGTTCCTGCGGACGATCATCGGCCGCTATGATCTGGAAATCATCGAACTCCGAGATTTAAGAGGTTTGACCGACCGCTTTCCATGGCTGACTCTTGGGCGCGTGCCGGCTGGCCGATACGACTTGATGCGCCTGGCCCCTGCGACCGACAAAATGGTGCCGCAGGTCAATACGCTGGTCCTGGCCAACGCGTGCGCGAAGAGAGCTGACCGCATTGAATTGCTGGTGCTCCTGGCGGCTGCGCTTCCGACTTTCGTGCGCAGCAACCCGCCGACCTCGACGAGTTCGGCGACCGCGGTGCCGCTATCGTCCGAAGCGAGGCAGTTCTTTCTGACTGGCGAGCCGGAGTTCGTAGACCGCTATTTTCCGTGGCTCGTGAACCTCATGTCGCCCGCCTATTGGATCTACCTCGTCATGGCCGTTACGGCCCTTTTCAACCTGCTGAAGGGCATCAGCCGCTTTCGTCTTTGGCGACTTGATTCCGCGCGCGAGAAGCTTGAGGCGGAAGCAAGGCTCGTGGCGGGGGAGGCCGTCAGCCATGCGCCAGCACTGCATCCCATCGCGAAGCCCGCCTTGCCGGATGCGGATGAACGTGAAGCGATCAGGGACATGCTGGAGCGCCTGGCCGGGCTGCGCGAGCGGTGTCAGCGATACGCCAACTCGTTCGCAACGCCGATGGGCGAGGAAATGTTCTATCGCTACCAGCAATTCCTGATCGACCGCACGACAGTCGAACTGAAGGCGCGTCTTGGAACGGGCTCATAACTCGTAGCTGCACCGATTCCCAACACATGCGCCGACTATCGCCCCGACACGGCCCAGCCTCTCTCGTCTGGTCGATGAGATGACACGGCGCCGCTCGTTACAGACGTGCTTGAGACCGTGCACAAAACCGGCAGCAGGCCAGTTGTTGGATCAGAGAATGGCGGCACCACGTGTTCGATCAGGCGGCGCGACTTGGTGCCTTCTCAGACGGCATGCCATCTTTGATGGCGGCTTTGATTTGGTTCCGCAGTTCAGGCGTATCTTGATGCCCATGCACGGCAACGGCGTGCTGCACCGAGGCCTCCACCAGTTCGCTCTCATTGTCGGCGRTGATCGTGACTGAGCAATTCATCTCGCTCGGGAATTCACGGCAGTCGATGAACTTGCGTCCCATAACGTCCTCCCCGATTGGGAGATCAAGCAACCTTCCATCACGTCGAATGGAAGCCCCCTACTTCACCTACAGTACGCTTACGCCCGGGGGCCTGGCAAAAAGATCCGGCGCCCGACGATCGGATGTAGCTGAGATAATCGAAGCCTGCTGATGCGGGAGAATGTCGTTCGCCCCTGTGGGTCTCGATCCTACCAACCCGTTCGCCACTTCAGGCTAGCAGTCAAGGGCGTCACGTCCGACTGCTATGGACAACGGTTACAGAAATCTTGGAAAATCGTTTAAAATCAATATTTTATGATAATGGCTGGGGCGCCAGGATTCGAACCTGGGAATGGCGGTACCAAAAACCGCTGCCTTACCACTTGGCGACGCCCCAACGCGCTGCTGCGTTCTAGTGTGCGTCGCGCCTCTGTGCAACCGTCGACAAGCGCTTCTCACAGGTGGCTGCATCCGACGCAACAGATCCTTCGGCGAGGCTCTGGAGAAATCCACACAAGAGGTGCTTAGCCCTGTTGCGCTGCGGCGCGACGCTGGCTATAAGCCGGCCACCAGTTGATCGGAGTGTAGCGCAGTCTGGTAGCGCACCACGTTCGGGACGTGGGGGTCGCAGGTTCAAATCCTGCCACTCCGACCAAAGTTTCCCGAGATATTTCAAGTAGTTACAAATCAGGCCCTTCGGGGCTTTTTTGTTGCCCGGACAGTTTCAGCGTGGCTTGATCCTCAGGTGGGCCTGTTTTGGCCCAATTAACGCATCCACGACTTCTCCCGGTACAGCGATGGTGTCGTGCGCGCCGCTCCTGTAGTCTCGCCCAAGGACAATGGGGCTCACTGTATGACGCGCTTTTCCCGAATCATCGGAATCATGAGCCTCGCCGTGCTGCTTTCCGGCTGCGACAAATGCGGGGAGCTGATGAAGCTCGATATCTTCGGCCAACCCGTGAAGACCTGCTCCGGCAATAATCCGCAAGGCTGAGCGCGGGCCCGTCTGCCTGACGCGAATCGGTGGACTATCGGGCCGGATCTTGTATGCGGCCCGATGCTTTCACCTTGTGCGGCTGCATCGGCCTTGCCGAAAACCGCAATCCACTTTTCGGGCCGACGCCTTCCCGGCTGGCGTCAAAGAAAAAGCCGGGGCAAGCCCCGGCTCGTTCGTCTCTACCGCTGCTGCGGATCTCAGCCACGGCGGCGCAGGAAGGACCAGCTTGCCCCGACAAGGCTCGCAGCCAGCCCCATCTTGAGTGCATCGCCGAGCAGGAAGGGCTGCACGCCGAAAGCGAAGGCCTTGGCGAAGCCGATACCCGTGGCACCGCTCGCCATCTGCGCGCCGAGCGCGAGCCACAGGCCGCCGAGGCCAAGAATCAGCGCTTCCGCGGTAATGAATCCCGCGATCAGGCGGAACACCGAGGCGCCACGCTCGGCCGCCCAGCCAGCGACAGCCGCCGCAAGCACGAAGCCGACGAGGAACCCGCCGGTCGGACCGGCAAGATAGAGCAGCCCGGCTGCAACCGGCGGCGTGTTGGTGAAGACCGGCAGCCCGGCAAGGCCATAGGCAATAGAGAGTGCGACAGTCGCAGCGCCGAGGCGCGACCCATAGGCGGCCCCCAGGCCGAGCACCGCCAGCGTCTGCAGGGTCATCGGCACCGGCCAGAACGGCACCTTGATCTTGGCCGCGAGGACGAGCAGCAGGCTGCCGGCCACGGCAAGGGCGACATTGCGCGCCAGCGCGGCGCGACGTCCGGAGACCTGGGGAAGGATCGCGTTGACCAGGGTCGGAGCGGAAAGGGGAAGCAGATCGGCCATGCGCTCTCATCCATTTTTCGAGGGCCGCGCTGCGCAGCCGGTTTTCCGTCTATAGAAAATGCTGCAATGCCCTACAAGGCGCGCGGCGGTGCGCGAAGCGGCAAGGCCGGGGCGCAACCTGCCCCCGTGACGCGACTGGACCAGGCGACGGAACCCGCATGAGCGAAGACATCGAATTCGATCGGAGCGCCACGGCTCCCTCCGGCGAGGTGGTTGAACTGTCGCCGCTCGTCCGGCGCATCATCGCCGGAAATGGCGGGCCGATGACCTTTACCGGCACCTGCACCTATATCATCGGCCGGGGCACTGTGGCGGTGCTCGATCCTGGCCCCGACGACCCGGCTCATGTCGCGCGCGTCCTTGCCGCACTCGCTGGCGAGAGCGTCAGCCATATCCTTGTCACACACACCCATCGCGATCATTCGCCTGCCGTGCCGGCACTGCAAGCGGCGACAGGCGCCATCGTCGCCGGCTGCCTGCCGCATCGCGCGACGCGCGAACTGGCGCTTGGCGAGATCAATCCGCTCGATGCCGCGGCCGACCGCGATTATGCCCCCGATCTGCCGATGCATGACCGTGACACGGTCACGGGCCCCGGCTGGACGCTCTCGGCCGTCGAAACGCCGGGGCACACCGCCAATCACCTCGCCTTCGCGCTCGCGGAAGAGACAAGCCTGTTTTCAGGCGACCATGTCATGGCCTGGTCGACGAGCATCGTTGCCCCGCCCGACGGCTCGATGGCGTCCTACATGGCTTCGATCGAAAAACTGCGCGCGATGGAGCACGCCATCTACTGGCCTGGCCATGGCGGGCCGGTGAACGAACCGCAGCGCTTCCTGCGCGCGCTCGTGCAGCACCGCCGGCTGCGCGAAGCCGCGATCCTCAACCGCCTCAGGGCTGGCGACGAGCGCATCGCAGAGATGGTGCCGCCCATCTATCAGGGCTTGCCGGTCGCATTGCATGGCGCGGCCTCGCTCTCGATCCTCGCCCAACTCGAGGATCTGGTCCTCAACGGCACTGTCATCTGCGACGAGGCACTGCCGATGCTGGCGAGCCGATACAAACTGGCCCGGACCTGATGCAGCGGCGTCGATTTCTTCGGATCGCATCACGCCGTCGCACATGACCTACCGTGCCTCGACCAGCAGCTCGACCTCGGCAGCAAAGGCGGCGATGCGGGCAGCATTTGCGCCGAGATCGTGGCTTCCGATCCGCGAAGCCGAGCGGATGTCGATGCGGCTGCCGTCGGCACGCGGTCGCACACGGATCGTGATGTCCTCGGCAAGGCGCAGGATTCGGGTGCGCGCCACCGCCTCGATCCGCCCTGCCCCGCTGCGTCCGCCGGGGCGCGACGCTTCGAGCACCTGCCAGCCCAGTGCAGTGGCGGCCCGGCGCGCGATCGTGAACGCCGTTTCGGCCGGGACCTCCAGCACGATCGGCAGCGTCTTCGGATAGGCTTGGCGCTGGATGCGCCGCTCTCCAGCCGGTACGTCGGGCGGCACCAGGCCGTGGCGTGCGGTCAAGGCGGCCTGCGAGCGGCTGAAGATCGGGGGATCATCGATATCGGTCGATATATCGCYCAATCGCGGCAGCGTCAGCCATTTGAAGCCACCATAGAGCAGTGGGGCAAGCATGATGAGCGCAAGCACGAAGGCCTGCGCCGCCATGCCGACCCCACGATGCCCCACCTGCCAGATCCGCATGAAGGCGAGCACGGCCAGCAGCAACGCCAGCAGAACGAAGCCATAGGCACCGGCGATCGGCGCGAGCCCCTGTGCCGAAGGCTCGCCGAGCCGGGCGACGAGAATGGCCAGCAGCAGCACCGCGACGGAAAACCAGGCCAGCCGCCGGCTCCAGCGTGCGGCGCGCGAGACAGGTTCCTCGAAGACGATGCGACGATGCATGATGATTACGTGGCGGGGTCTGGCACCGAAGGCAAGCCTCGCGGCTCAGCCTGTCGGCAGGCGATAGTCCTTGAACTGCTCGCGCAGCGCGGTCTTCTGGATCTTGCCCGTAGCGGTATGCGGTATCGCCTCGACCAGGACGACATCGTCCGGCAGCCACCATTTTGCGATCTTGCCGGTCATATAGGCCAGCATCTCGTCGCGGCTCGGTGAACGGCCGGGTTTTGGGACGATGACCAGCAGCGGCCTCTCGTCCCATTTGGAATGGGCGACGCCAATCACCGCGGCCTCCGCCACATCGGGATGGCCGACCGCGAGATTTTCGAGATCGATGGACGATATCCAYTCGCCGCCSGACTTGATCACATCCTTGGAGCGGTCGGTGATCTGGAGATATCCCGCCGCATCCAGTGTCCCGACATCGCCCGTATCGAAGAAACCGTGCTCGTCGAGGATCGCTTCATCCTCACGCCTGAAATAAGCGCCGGCGACGGATGGTCCGCGCACCTTCAGGCGCCCGAAGGTCTTGCCATCCCAAGGCAGGTCCTGGCCGGCATCGTCGGTGATGCGGAATTCGACGGTAAAGGGCGGATGCCCCTGCTTGACCTTGAGATCGTAGAGCGCATCGCCCTGCAGATGCCCATAGACCGGCTTGATCGAGCAGAACGAGCCGATCGGGCTCATTTCGGTCATACCCCAGGCATGTGCGACCGTGACGCCATATTTGCGCTCGAATGCCTCCGTCATCGCCCGCGGACAGGCTGAGCCACCGATCACCACACGTTTCAGCGTCGAGAGGCGGGCGTTGGTCGCTTCCAGATGCTGCAGCAGGCCAAGCCAGACCGTCGGCACCGCAGCGGTGCAGGTCACGCCCTCGCTTTCCAGCAATTCGAGCAGCGATGCACCGTCGAGCTTCGCACCCGGCATGACCAGCTTGGCTCCGGTCATCGGCGCGGAATAGGCCAGCGACCAGCTATTGGCATGGAAGAGCGGCACGACCGGCAGCACGCTGTCGCGCGAGGACAACCCGATATAATCCGGCGCCGAGCAGGCCATGGCATGCAGCACGTTCGAGCGGTGCGAATAGAGCACCCCCTTCGGACCGCCGGTGGTGCCGGAGGTGTAGCAGAGCCCGGCGGCGGTGTTCTCGTCGAACTGCTTCCAGGCGAAATCATCATCGGCTTCAGTGAGCCACTCCTCGAAGGCGGCTGCTCCCTTCAGGCTGGTTTGCGGCATATGTGCCGCATCGGTCAGCAAGATGTAGCGCTCGATGCTCGGCAGCCTGTCCTGGATCTGCTCGATCAGCGGCACGAAGGTCAGGTCGAGGAACAGCATCCTGTCCTCGGCATGGTTGATGATCCAGGCGATCTGCTCCGGGAACAGCCGCGGATTGACCGTATGCGTGATCGCGCCGATCCCGCTGATCCCGTACCAGAGTTCGAGATGCCGGTCGGTATTCCACGCCAGCGTCGCGACCCGGTCGCCGAGCCGCATCCCTTYCCGCTCGAGGCGCCTGGCCACGCGCAGGGCGCGGCGGCGGATATCAGCATAGGTCGTGCGCCGCAGCGAGCCGTCTTCCACCGCGCGGCTCACGACCTCGCGGGTGCCGTGCTGGACGGCGGCATGGTCGATGATCCGGTGCAGCAGCAGGGGCCAGTCCTGCATCAGGCCAAGCATAGCGTCTCTCCCCACGATCATTCTTGCTGTTGTTGGGAACAGCATAGACAGGCTGCTCCCCGGCAGGGAAGCAGGAGTTGAGCCGGAGCGGGAATGAAGGGCTCGCCTGGAGCCACGCGATAGTTTAGGGCAGAACTGATAGACCCTGAGAGTTGGAACCGTGTCAGCGCCCGACGCCCTACGCACCGATCCAGACCGCGTCTGGTTCCGCTTCATGCGGTTGCACCAGCGCATGCTCGGCCAGATGACGGCGCGCATCCGTACGCTCGGGCTCTCGATCCCTCAATTCGATCTGCTCTCCACGCTGACCGAGCGCGAAGGCATCAGCCAAAGCGAGCTGGCCGAGCGGCTCTACGTCACCAAGGGCAACGTCTCCGGGCTCGTCGATCGCCTGGTGCAGGCCGGCCTCGTCGAGCGCCGCGCCATCGCGGGCGACCGGCGTTCCTATGCGATGCATCTGACGCCCGAGGGGCGCAGGCTGGCGGAAGCCGGCATCGCGGCGCAACGCAGCTATGTCGCGACCACGCTCGGCAAGCTGCCGGCCGGCGATCTCGCAGATCTCGACCGGCTCGTCCTGGCCTGGCGCGACCTCGCTCGCGCCGCGGACGCCGAATAGCGCCTTTATGTTCGCCGGGCTCGCCTTCGCTGGCGGCGGCAATCGCTGCTACTGGCAGGGTGGCTTCCATGAAACCGTGGCGCCACGCCTCGCGTTGTCGCCGCGCCGGGTCGTCGGTGTCAGCGCCGGCGCCTTCGCGATGCTCTATACGGCACTCGGTCTCGGCCCGACCGTACGCGAGCAGGTCAGGCAAGCCTGTATCGACCGAACATCCGAAATGGATTGGGCGGCCTTTCGCCGGGGTGGGCGGCTCTTCCCGGTCGGCGAGCTCTATCAGAGCCTCCTCACTCAGCTCTTCACGCCCGAGGCCCTCTCAACCCTGCGGCTGATGAGCGATTTCCGCATCGCGATCTCGCGCCCGCCACGCTTCTGGCCCCTGCCGATCGCCGCGATGCTGGGGATCGGCGCCTATCAGCTCGAAAAGCGCCTTCGCCGGCCGGTCCATCCCACCGCCGGGCGCCGCCTCGGTTTCGTGCCCGATCTTGTCCGGCTCGCCGACTGCGCAACCGCAGAGCAACTGGTCGCGGCCCTGATGGCGAGCGCTGCAGTGCCTCCCTTCATGCCGGCCGGGCTCGTCGGGCAGCGCGCTGCGCTCGACGGCGGGCTGGTCGACAGCGCCCCCGCCTGGGCGCTCGCCGATCTGGAACAGGCCGGCGAACGGACGCTGGTCCTGCTGACGCGCCCCTTCTCCGCGGTGCCGCAGGTGCCGGGCCGGACCTATGCGCGCCCGTCCCGGACCATTCCGGTCTCGCAATTCACGATCCGCGACTGGGAGGGGATCCGCTTCGCCTACGAACTCGGCATCAGTGACGGCGAGAGCTTCCTTCGGCGGATKGAAGTCGAAGCGCGAACCGGCTAGGCATGAGGCTGGTTCCTGCGAACTGGTTCTTGCCAACCGACCGGACGTACCGATGCCTGCGATCGATCTGACCGCCTCCGCGACCGACCTCCGCGAAGCCCTGCTCGCGCGCCGCTTCAGCGCAAGCGACCTGCTCGAGGCCAGCTTCGCCCGCATCGACTCGCTGAACCCATCGCTCAACGCCATCATTGCCCAGGACCGCGAGGCCGCGCGCGCCATGGCGGCAGAATCGGACAAGCGCCTCGCCGATGGCAGCGCCCGCCCGCTTGAAGGGCTGCCGATCACGATCAAGGACGCGTTCGACGTTGCCGGCCTGCCCTCCTCCGGCGGGCTACCCGCCTACAAGGACCGCATTCCTGCGGATGATGCCGCCCCGGTCGCTCGCCTGCGCGCTGCCGGCGCCGTCATTCTGGGCAAGAGCAACGTCCCGGTCTTCTCAGGCGATTTCCAGAGCTACAACCCCATTCACGGCGTCACCAACAACCCTTGGAATGCGGCCTTCTCGCCCGGCGGCTCGTCCGGCGGAGCGGCAACCGCGGTCGCGACCGGCATGTCTGCTTTCGAGCTCGGCTCCGATCTCGGTGGCTCGACGCGCTGGCCGGCCCATGCCTGCGGCGTCTACGGCCTGAAGACGAGCTGGGGGTTGATCTCGACCTGGGGCCACCTGCCGCCGCCGCCCGAGCGCCGCACACCGCGTAATGCCGACCTCCTGGTCGCCGGACCGATCACGCGCGCGCCCGAGGATCTTGCGCTCATCCTTCCGGTGCTGGCCGGCCCGCGCGATTCCCGAGTCGCGGGCGCCACACTCACCGCTCCTAGGCTGGAAGAGCCCCGCGGCCTGCGTGTCGCACTCTGGGCCGACGATGCTTTCGCTCCGACCGACCGGGAGGTCGGCGCAGCCGTGCGCCGGGCCGCGGATCTGCTTGCCGCGCAGGGCGCAATCATCGACGAGACGGCGCGCCCGGCGATCCGCTTCTCCGAAGCCTTCGAGGTCTATGCGCTGCTCAACCATGCCGTCGTCGCCTATGGTCTGCCGCCCAAGGTCAGGGCGCGTATCCAGGCCATGGCATCGCGCTTCAGCACCAACGATCTCTCGCATCAATCGCTGCAAGCGCGCGGCGCGCGCATGACGCCGGGGCTCTACCAGCAGATCTCGCAGCGGCGCATGGCTCTGAAACGACAATGGGCCCGCTTCTTCCAGTCCTATGACGTCGTGCTCTGCCCACCTGCCCCCGTTGCCGCGATCCCGCATGACCACACGCCGGATATTCACGCGAGGCGCCTTGTCGTGAACGGCGAGCCTCGCCCCTATCTCGATTTCCTGCTCTGGGCCTCGCTCGCGACTGGCGCAGACCTGCCTGCGCTGGTTGCGCCGATCTCGCAGTCGGACGCTGGTCTGCCCCTCGGTGTGCAGATCATTGCGGCGGCCGGCGAAGACCTGACGGCAGTCGCTGTCGGCGGCATGCTGGCAAGAGCGGGCGCAGGATATCGCGCTCCACCCGTCCCGGSCGCGCTCTCCTGAGCCGGCGCGGCCCGATACGCGCCAGAGTCTGCGTCGATCTGCGTGAAAATCGCTCAGTGCTTGCGCTGATCCCGGTCTATGCTCGCATAAAGGCCGCATAAAAACCTGGAGCTTGCGCCATGCTATCCAACCTCGCCGTCCGCGACATCGAGACCCTGGTCCACCCATACACGAACCTGGCGACGCATCGCGAGACCGGCCCGCTGGTGCTGGAAAGCGGCAAGGGCGTCTTCGTCTATGACAGCGCCGGCAAGGAATACATCGAGGGCATGGCCGGGCTCTGGTGCACCGCGCTCGGCTACTCCAACCAGGAGCTGATCGACACGGCGACGGAGCAGATGAAGAAGCTGCCCTTCACGCATATTTTTGGCGGGCGCAGCCATGATCCGGCGATCGAGCTGGCGGAGAAGCTGAAGGAGATCGCCCCGGTACCGATCTCGAAGGTGTTCTACGGCGCCTCCGGCTCCGACGCCAACGACACCCAGGTGAAGATCGTCTGGTACATGAACAATGCCCTTGGCCGGCCGCAGAAGAAGAAGATCATCTCGCGGCTGAAGGGCTATCACGGCGTCACCGTGGCCTCGGCCTCGCTCACCGGCCTGCCCAACAATCATATCGATTTCGACCTGCCGCTGCCGGGCATCCTGCACACCTCCTGCCCGCATCATTATCGCTTCGCCGAGCCAGGCGAGAGCGAGCAGGATTACTCCTCGCGCCTCGCCGCCGAACTGGAGGAGATGATCCTGCGCGAAGGGCCGGACACGGTCGCCGCCTTCATTGCCGAGCCGGTAATGGGCGCCGGCGGCGCGATCACCCCGCCGGATGGCTATTTCGAGAAGATCAACGCCGTTCTCGCCAAATACGACATCCTGTTCATCTCGGATGAGGTCATCACCGGCTTCGGCCGCACCGGCAACATGTTCGGCACCACGACCTATGGCATGAACGTCGACACGATCTCGCTCGCCAAGCAGATCACCTCGGCCTATTTCCCGCTCAGCGCCGTGTTGATGAACGACAAGGTCTACGAGGTCCTCGTCGACCAGAGCCGCAAGATCGGCACCTTCGGCCACGGCAACACCTATGCCGGCCATCCCGTCGGTTGCGCGATCGCGGTCAAGACGCTGGAGATCTACCAGCGCGACAAGATCGTCGAGCACACCCGCAAGGTCTCCCCGACCTTCCTGCGGCGGCTGGAGAAGCTTGCCGAGCATCCGCTGGTCGGCGAAGCGCGCGGCGTCGGCCTGATCGGTGGCGTCGAGATCGTCAAAGACAAGGTGACCAAGGCCCCGTTCGAGACCAAGAAGGGCGTCGGCCCGAAATCGGTCTTCTTCGCGCAGGAAGAAGGCCTGATCACCCGCGCCATGGGCGACCGTGTCGCCTTCTGCCCGCCGCTCGTGATCACCGAGGCCGAGATCGAGGAGATGTTCGACCGCTACGAGCGGGCCCTGAACAAGACGCTTGCCTGGGTCAAGGCCGAAGGCTTGCTCGCCGCCTGAGCCGGGATGCTTAAGGGGAGATTAACCGAAGCGGCGACATGATTGCGATCGAGGCCGAAAAGCCACGAAGAAATCACGATCACGCCGCTTCGTCGTCCCGATCGGACGTCACCTTCCCTGTGTCGACGGCCAGGAACCGCCGGCACCGTGCAACAAGTAAAGTCAGGACCGATGCCTTCCGCCAACAAGCGTCAGACGACGCAACGCAGCGCGAGCTTCCATGATGCCTCGGCCAGAGAGGCCTACGCATCGCACTTCCGCCCGATCGCATTTCGCGCAATCGCCGCGGGAACGAGACGTGCCTCGCCTGCGTCGGACAGGACGGCAGAGAGGAAACCGGCTCATCTTGTGCCGGCCGTTCTCCGCAACGGTTTTGACGATTGACTTGACGACTGCCAGACTGACTTTCGAGACCCTCCATGATTGACCGGCGCAGAGCTCTCCAAACTCTCGCCGGTCTTTTTTTGGCCGGCTTCGGCACTGGCGGCTATGCCTATGCCTGGGAGCCAACCCATCAGCGGGTGACGCACTACCGCTTCACGCCGAATGGCTGGCCCCAGTCAGGCCGCCTCAAACTCGCAATCATCTCGGATCTGCACATTGGCGGGCCGCATATGCCGGTGTCGCGTGTGCGCGATATCGTCGCGATGACCAATGAGCTGAATCCGGATCTCGTCCTGCTGCTCGGGGATTTCGTTGCGAGCCGGACGCGCCGCGCCTCCGACCCTCCCTATGCCGAATGGGCTATGGCACTCGCCGCGCTCAAGGCGCCGAGCGGGGTCTACGCCGTACTCGGCAATCACGACTGGTGGCAGGACGAACCGACACAAAGGAACCGCAGCGGGCCGACACAAGCGGGCCTTGCGCTCGAAGCGGCCGGGATCACGGTTCTCGAAAATCGGGCGCTGCGCCTGGAGACCTCTGCAGGTCCGCTCTGGCTTGCCGGCCTCGGCGACCAGATCGCCTTCGTGAAGAGGTTCCGCGGACAGAAGAATGGCGTCGACGACCTGCCCGGCACCCTCGCCCAGATCGCTGATGATGGCGCGCCCGTCATCATGCTGGCGCATGAGCCGGATGCCTTCGCCCGGATGCCGGCGCGGGTTGCGCTGACCTTGTCAGGCCATACCCATGGCGGACAGGTGAGGCTGTTCGGCTGGTCGCCGATCGTGCCGTCACGCTATGGCAATCGCTACGCCTATGGCCATGTCCGCGAGAACGGGCGCGATCTGGTGGTTTCTGCCGGCCTCGGCACCAGCAAACTGCCGCTCAGGTTCGGAATTCCGCCGGAGGTTGTGCTGGTGGAGCTAGGCTAGRGCATCGGACCGRAAAGTGGAATCCGGTTTTTSGRAAAATCCGATGCTTAAACAAAGAGCTAGATCGCCGCTCCTGCGTCCGAACGGACGCACGGCGATCTAGCGACTGCCGCCGCATGCTCGGATGCCCCGAGCATCTTGCTCCGCTCGATCTGAAATCTGTCAGACCCTGGCCGGGCGAGGCCCGACCAGAACCGGCGGGGGCCGTCAGACCACCACCACCTTGGTGCCGACCGTGACCCGATTATAGAGGTCGATCACGTCGATATTGCGCATCCGGATGCAGCCGGAAGACGCCGAACGGCCAATGGTCTCGGGCTCGTTCGTGCCATGGATGCGGTAGAGCGTGTCCTTGCCGTTCTGGTAGAGATACAGAGCGCGCGCACCGAGCGGGTTGTCCGGGCCGCCCTCCATGCCACCGGCGCGGGGCGCCAGATGCGGCCAGCGCTTGATCATCTCGGCCGGTGGGGTCCAGCGCGGCCACTCGGCCTTGCGCTGCATCGTGGCTTCACCCGTCCAGCCGAAGGCCTCGTCGCCGGTCGCGACGGCGTAGCGAATCGCCTTCTTGTTCGGCAGCACAAAGTAGAGAAACTTCTCGACCGTATCGACCTTGATGCTGCCGGGCGGCAGACCGGTCGGGTCCGTGATCTCGTAGGGCAACTGCGTGATCTGGTGCTCGAATTTCGGCACCAACGCGATGTATTCTGCATCGCGCTCGGACAGTGCGGGAGCATTCACGCTCTTGTATTGGCACGCACCGAGAAGGGTCGACAGCGCCAGGGCAACGATTACGGTCTGTTTCATGCCTACCACCAGCGACGCCGCGAACGCGCCATTTATGATGAATGAAAAGTTAATATTCTATTCCCGCCCCGGGGGTTGGGGCGACGTCGAGCTACGCCGCTGCTCTATGCGGCAAACTGACATGGCGCAATGAAGTTCCAGCCGTGATGCGTGTTTCGTCGACTTCGGCCGCGACCGTGGTAATCGCGCAACGGCAGTGCAACATGACGCGCGGCGGCAGGCCCCGCAATGAGGGTGAGAACCAGTGACGACGCTTCTGATTACACACCCGGCGAGCCTCCGGCACCTGACTCCGCCCGGCCATCCCGAGCGCCCGGACCGCATCCGCGTCGTCGAGCAAACGCTCGAAGATGAACGATTCGCCCACCTGGCCCGGGTCGAGGCGCCGCGTGCCGACCTCGACCTCGTCACGCTTTGCCACCCGCGCCAATTCGTAGAGGCATTGATCGCCGCCTCGCCGGTCACGGGACTCGTCGAGATCGAAGCCGACACCACGATGTCGCCCGGCTCGCTGGAGGCCGCGCTGCGCGGCGTCGGCGCTGCCACCCACGCCGTGGACGAGGTGATGCAGGGCAAGGCCAGGAATGCCTTCTGCGCCACGCGCCCGCCCGGCCACCACGCCGAGAGCGTCAAGGCGATGGGTTTCTGCTTCTTCAATCAGGCTGCCATCGCCGCCCGCCACGCCCAGAAGGCGTATGGCGCGGAGCGCGTCGCGATCATCGACTGGGACGTGCATCACGGCAATGGCACGCAGGAGATCTTCTGGAACGACCCGAGCGTGCTTTACGCCTCAACCCATGAGATGCCGCTCTATCCCGGCACCGGCGCCGCCTCGGAACGTGGCGAACACGGCACGATCGTCAATGCCCCCCTGCGCGCGGGCGATGGTTCCGACACCTTCCGGGATGCGTTCGAGACCGCGGTATTGCCGCGCGTCGACGCCTTCCAGCCCGACCTCGTGATCATCTCGGCCGGCTTCGATGCGCATTGGCGCGACCCGCTCGCCAATATCAATCTGGTCGAGAGCGATTTCGCCTGGGCGACCCAGAAGCTGATGGCGATCGCCGATCGTCGCGCCGAGGGCCGCCTCGTCTCGATCCTGGAAGGCGGCTACGATCTCGAAGCCCTGTCGAAATCGACCGCAAGCCATGTCCTGGCACTGATGCGAGGCTAAAGCATCGGCCCGAAAAGTGGATTGCGGTTTTCGGGAAAGCCGATGCAAAGACAAAGGGTTAGATCATCGGACTGGATGCGATGTCCGGTCCGATGATCTAGCCGCCCTTGCGAGGCGCCCAGCGGCGACCCAATCCGGACAGCAGGGCAGGCATCCCCGGGGGCTGCGTTTCGTCGCGCTGCTGGCGGAGCCGCTCACTCCAGCGGCTGCGTCTCCGCGATTTCGATGCCGAAGCCGCTCAGACCCACGAAGGAGCGTGGCGAGGACGCGAGGTTGACGATCGAGGCAACCCCGAGATCGCGCAGGATCTGGGCGCCGAGGCCAACCTCGCGCCATTGCTGCGAGCGCTGGGCGTCGGAGCCCTCCTCGACGCTTTTGATCGGCACGCCAGCGGAACCGTCGCGTAGATAGATCAGCACGCCGCGACCATCCTGCTGGAAGCGCCGGAGCGCGCACTGGATCGACTTCGCGCCGCCGAGCACATCCGCCACGACATTCGCACGATGCAGTCGCGCCGGGACCTTCTCGCCGTCACCGACCTTGCCCATGACGAAGGCAAAATGCTGGGTGTCTTCGAAGGGCGTGACATAGACATGGCCGGTCATCTCTCCGAACTCGGTCTTGACCGGGAAGGAATGCACCCGCTCGACGAGCTTCTCGCGCGCCTGGCGATAAGCGATCAGCTCGGCGACCGTGATCTGCTGCAGCCCGTGCGTCTTGGCGAAGGCGGTGATCTGCGCGCCCTTCATCACGGTGCCATCATCATTGGCGAGCTCGCAGATCACGCCGACCGGCGGCAGATTGGCGAGCTTGCAGAGATCCACCGCCGCTTCGGTATGGCCGGAGCGCATCAGAACGCCGCCATCCTTGGCGATCAACGGAAACACGTGACCGGGCCGCACGAAATCCGTGGCGCCCATATTGCCATTGGCCAGCGCCCGCACGGTATTGTTGCGCTGCTCGGCCGAAATACCGGTGGTCAGCCCGTGCTTGACGTCGACCGTCACCGTGAAGGCCGTGCCGAGCGGTGCGTCGTTTGACGAGACCATCGGGTCGAGCCGGAGCCGCCGCGCCTCGTCAGCCGTCAGCGGCGCGCAGACGATGCCGCAGGTATTGCGGATAATGAAGGCCATCTTCTCCGGCGTGCAGAGCGAGGCCGCGATGATCAGATCGCCCTCATTCTCGCGGTCATCGTCATCGGTGACGATGACGATCTCGCCGCGGGCGAAGGCTTCGATGGCCTGAGTGACGTTCTGCTGCATGACAGCCTCCCGTGGCCCTTGCAGGCCCAGAAAATCATTGGGGGTGACGGCACCGTTCGTGGCGGCGGCGATGCGCTCGGCACTTTCGCGCGAGATCCAGGCACTCTGATCGTTGCAGAGCGCCGTCACGCTGGCCGGCGACAGGCCGACCTGCCGCGCGAAGGCGCTGCGAGCCATGCCATTCTGCCGGAGCCAAGTTTCGAGCTTCATGGCCGCAAGCTAATACGCCCCCGCTTCACTTGCAATGAAGCAGGGAATTAATTTCAGTAACACTGAAATTCACCGAGCAAAGGGCCAGCGCGGCTCCACCACGCCGACCTGGGCGCGATGACGTAGGAACTGGTCGGCCAGCACGCAGGCGACCATTGCCTCCCCGACCGGCACGGCCCGGATGCCGACACAGGGGTCGTGGCGCCCCTTGGTGAACATATCCGCTTCCCCGCCGGTCCGCGTCACGGTCGCGCGCGTGGCGAGGATCGAGGATGTCGGCTTCACCGCGAAACGGGCGACAATCGGCTGCCCGGTCGAGATGCCACCCAGGATGCCGCCGGCATGGTTGGAGAGAAAGAGCGGCTTGCCGTCATTGCCGGCCCGCATCTCGTCGGCATTCTCTTCGCCCGAGAGTTCGGCCGCAGCGAACCCCTCACCGATTTCGACACCCTTGACGGCATTGATGCTCATCAGCGCCGAGGCCAGCTCGGCATCGAGCTTCCCGTAGATTGGCGCGCCCAGGCCGGCAGGAACGCCCTCGGCGACAATCTCCAGCACCGCGCCGATCGAGGATCCGGACTTGCGGATGCCATCGAGATATTCGGCGAAGAAGGCCGCCGCCTTGGCATCCGGGCAGAAGAACGGATTATTGCCGACCTCGTTCCAGTCCCAGTTGTTCCGGTCGATCTTGTGCGGCCCCATCTGCACCAGCGCACCGCGCACGATCATGCCTGGCACGACCTTGCGCGCAATCGCGCCGGCTGCGACCCGCATGGCCGTCTCGCGCGCCGAGGAACGCCCGCCACCGCGATAATCGCGAATGCCGTATTTCACGTCATAGGTGAAGTCGGCGTGGCCGGGCCGGTACTTGTCCTTGATGTCCGAGTAGTCCTTGGAACGCTGGTCGACATTGTCGATCATCAGCCCGATCGAGGTTCCCGTCGTCACCTGCTGGCCGCTCGCCTCATCGGGAAAGACACCGGAGACGATGCGGACCTGATCAGGCTCCTGGCGCTGCGTGGTGAAGCGCGACTGACCGGGCCGGCGGCGATCGAGCTCGAGCTGGATTTCGGCTTCGCTCAGCGGGATCAGAGGCGGGCAGCCATCGACGACGCAGCCGATCGCCGGCCCGTGGCTTTCCCCAAAGGTGGTGACGCGGAAGAGATGGCCGAAGGTGTTATGGGACATGGCAGCCTGACGGGTTTCGCTCCGGGCTCATAAGCCGGATCGCGCCCGCGCGAAACCCCGCTGCGCGCAAACCATGCCCCAACGCCCGCCGCGTCGCGTCCCGCGCTCCGCATCCCCGGCAATGCTGCGCGGCAGCGCAAGTCTTGACAGCCGCCCGATCCGGCGGCTTCTAGGCCCGATGAGACGCAGGCCTGTCACCCAGCCGCGCTCCTGGCGCCCCGGGAGTGTCATCATCGCGGGCGCCTAGCCCCGAACCTTCCGAAGAGGAGCGGGTTCGGGGGGAGTGGCCTCAGGTCGGCCACGACGCCTGCCACGGCGTGCCGTCTCGGACCTGGCACAGCAACCTATCCCGGACGAGGTTCGCGCAGACGGTTTCGCACCGCAAGGCGGCTTGTCCACGGTAGCCCGTCCCGCGCCTCGACATGATGGCCCCGGAGCCGGCGACCGGTCTTTCGCATTCGGAATGCCCAGACCATGTCGAGACAATCCGGCCCCGGCACGCCGGGGTCCGTCAGCCTCGCGCGCGCCCTTTCCAAGCTCGGCTATTGCTCACGCACCCAGGCGGAAGGCCTGATTCTCGGCAGGCGCGTCCGGGTCGATGGGCGTCTTGCCCTGAACCCGAGCCTGCGCCTGGATCTCGCGCGTGCCCGCATCATCGTCGATGGCGAAACGGTCTCGGCCGAACGCCGTGTCTATCTGATGGTCAACAAGCCCCGCGGCGCGCTCACGACCCGGACCGACCCCGAAGGCCGCGCCACGGTCTATTCCTGCCTGGACGGACTGGAGCTACCGTTCGTCGCCCCGGTCGGGCGGCTCGACAAGGCGAGTGAAGGGTTGCTGCTCATGAGCAACGACACGCGCTGGGCGCAGCGCATCCTGGACCCGGCCTCCGGCGTGGAGAAAACCTACCATGTCCAGATCGACACGGTGCCCGACACCGCCTTGATGGCGCGGCTGCGCGCCGGTGCCGTCGACGGCGACGAGGCGCTCTCGACCAAGGCGGCGACGCTCCTGCGCCATGGCCAAAGGAACGCCTGGATCGAAATGGTGATCGACGAGGGCCGCAACCGACAGATCCGGCGCATCGTCGAAGCGGCCGGCGCGCGGGTGCTGCGCCTGGTCCGTGTCGGCATCGGGGCCTTGCCGCTGGGCGACCTGCCAAAGGGCGCGGTCCGCGCATTGCAGCCTGACGAGATCGCACTACCGCTCGATAATGGCTGCGTCGGCGCTCCGCGACCTTCGGCCGAGGGCCGCCTCGACGGGTAGAACCGCCGGTCAGCTTTGGCCCTAGTGCGCCGCCGCCTTGGCCGGCACCGCGGGCGCCCCCTCCCAGCGCGTATTCGCCGGCAGGTTCTCGCCCTTCATGATCACGGTCAGCAGGCCGATCTGCGCGTAGTCGCCGACATGGGTGTCGTAGAGCACCGTCGCTGCCGCGCCCACACAAACGCCCTTGCCGAGATGCACGCGGCCGACCTTCATGACCCTGTCCTCATAGAGGTGGGTCTGCAGGGCCGAATGCGCGTTGACCGTGCAGTAGTCGCCGACCCTGATGCAGTCGAACTCGGTGATATCGGTCGAGTCGAGCCAGACCCCCTTGCCGTATTTCGCACCGAACAGCATCAGGAACCAGGGCAGGAAAGGCGTGCCGCGCAGATAGTCGAACAGCACCTTGCCGCCCAATCCCCAATAGAGCACGGCGACCGCCTCGGTGCGCATCGCCCAGAACGACCACATCGGCTTCATCACCGGCTTGTAGACGCCCATCAGCAGCCATTTCATCGCGGCGCAGATCAGCGCCTGCGTCACCGCGATCAGGATGGACACGCCCATGAAGCTGAGCGCGAGCCCGCCCCAGTCGCGATCGAAGATCTTCTGCTGCAGCACGAGATCGACCGCGATGGTGCCGAAAGTGATGAACAGCATCGCCGGGAATGAGGTGTGCAGCGCCTCGAAGCCCGCCCGCGCCAGCCTCTTCCCCAGCGACGGCTTGTAGGTCCAATCCGCCCCAAGGTCGACCTTCTGCCGCGTCGGCAGGCGGATCGGCGGCGAGCCGAACCAGGTATCGCCCGGCTGCATCTTCTCATTGGCAGGCGGCTTCGACTTGATGCCGATCAGCACCCGGTCGGGGATCACGGCGCCTGGCGCCACGACCGCATCRTTGCCGATGAAGACCTGATCGCCGGTCTTCGTCATGTCGAGACGCATATAGCCGCGGCGCATGTCCTCGTCGCCGAAGACGACCTCGTCRGCGATGAAGTTGCCGGCCCCGATCGCCGTCAGATCGTAGCGACCCGACAGATTGGTCGAGATCTCCGCGCCCTTGCCGATGCTGGCGCCCATCAACCGATACCAGAAGCGCATATAGATCGTCGCGAACAGCGAGGAGAGTGTCTCCAGCGTCACCTCGGTCGCCAGCGCCACCGTCCATTTGCGGGCATAGAAGCCGGAATGGATCGACCACGAGCCCGAGGTCACGCGCGGCAGGATCACCCAGCGCAGGCCGGCCATCAGCAGCACGGTGAAGGCGATGAGGCCCATCGCCGTCGGCCAGGTCAGGATCGGCAGATACCAGAGATAGCTGATATCGGACCATGTCGCGATCTGGTCGTCGATCCTGTCGAAGAGCCAGAAGGCCGGGAAGATCGGCAGCAAGCTGATCGGCGGCAGCACGATCAGCATGAACACGTAGAAAACCGTCATCGCGAAGCGACGGCGCATGCTCGCCTCGGCCTGCGGCGGCAACGCGTCGAGATCGACCATGCCGATCTTCCGGCCAGGCGTGCCGTCCCAGATTTCGGCCGCGCCGACCGTCGTACCGGACGGTATCGCCGTCAGATCGCCAATCTCGGCATGGTCGCCGGTGGTGCTGCCATGACCGAAGACCACGGAGGCGCCAGCGTTCACGTCCCGCCCGATCTTGATCCGGCCCAGGATCAGCTTGTCGCCGATGGCTTCGCCATTGGCGAAAGTGGTCTTCGAGCCGAAGGT
>NZ_JBFTZN010000058.1:0-31951 GCF_056406775.1 Allobosea sp. P1_A7 | reverse complement strand
CGTCCCGGGGAGGGAACAGATCGGCGCAGATCCACGCTTCCCGAGACCGATATCGGGACTTGGCTTAGGGTTTGGATCTGCCGGCTGCACAACCGTTCAAGTGCAGCTCAGGGTTGATCGTAGAATGCTTATTGTTGACAATCCTGAGGATTGGCCCTTAGCTCGTATCAAAATTGGGATGGCGGAGCAGGTGTACCCGCTCGCCGCCGATCCAGAAAAACGAAGCCCGGACCCCGGATGTCCAGGCGATATCGCGTCTGGGAGGATGCATTGGCGTTTCTGGAACTTGCCGATCTGACGATGCGGTACGGCGCGATGACGGTGGTCGATCGCGTCGATCTGAATGTCGAGAAGGGCAATCTCGTCTGCCTGCTCGGGCCTTCAGGCTGCGGCAAGACGACCACCTTGCGCCTCATCGCCGGATTCATCACGCCCAAGGGTGGCGAGATCCATGTCGGCGGGCGCACGATCTCGTCGGCCGGCTGGAGCGAACCGCCGGAGCGGCGGGGCATGTCGATGATCTTCCAGAGCTACGCGCTCTGGCCGCACATGACCGTTCGCGAGAATATCGGCTATGGGCTGTCCCTCCGGAAGATGCAGGCGGCCGAGATCGCGCGGCTCGTCGACAAGATCCTCGACGTCACGCGGTTGAAGCCGCTGGCCGAGCGCTATCCGGGAGAGCTGTCCGGAGGGCAGCAGCAACGCGTTTCGCTGGCACGCGCGCTCGTCGTCGAGCCCGAGATCCTGCTGCTCGACGAGCCGCTCTCCAATCTCGACGCCAACCTGCGCGAGGAGATGCGCTTCGAGATCCGCCGGCTCCACGACGCCTATCGCTACACCACCGTCTATGTGACGCACGACCAGGCCGAGGCGATGACCACGGCCGATCTCATCGTGGTGATGAACCAGGGCCGGATCGAGCAGGCGGGCAGCCCGGAAGAGATCTATGAGCGGCCTCAATCGGAATTCGTGGCGCGCTTCCTCGGCGGCACCAACATCCTGAAGGGCCGGTGGCTCGATGCCGATACGGTCGAGTGCGGCCCGCTGAAGCTTCGCTGCGGCACCGGCGATTTCTCGGCCGGCGGCGATGGCGTCGTCTCGGTGCGCCATCATGACATCGTGCTGGACGCCAAGCCGCAGGGCGACGGGCCGAACCGGGCGCAGGGCACGGTCCTGCGCCAGGTCTATCTCGGCTCGCATCGCGACTACCTGATCGAACTTCCCGGCGGCGCGCAGATCCGCACGGYTGCCGAACCGCACCTCGCCATCGACCGCGGCCAACCCGTCTGGCTGCACTTTCCACAGGAGCACTGCCGCGCTCTCGCCCGCTGAACCGGGGGCGCGAAAGCAATCTCGCCAACATCATAACAATGAGGAGGAACGAGAATGACACGCCCAATGTTCGACAGACGATCCGTGGTGGCCGGCCTTCTGCTCTCGACCGCTCTCGGAAGCATGCCCGCTTTGGCGCAGGCTCCGGCCCCCTATCAGGTCACGCCGGAGCTTATCGAGGCGGCGAAGAAAGAAGGCACGGTCACCTTCTACACCGCGACCGACGTGGCGGTCTCGGAAAAGGTCGGCAATGCGTTTGAGGCGAAATATCCCGGCATCAAGGTGAAGGTCGAGCGTTCCGGTTCCGAGCGGGTGTTCCAGCGCCTCAGCCAGGAATATGGCAGTTCCATCCATAATGCCGACGTCGTCGAAACCTCCGACGCGGTGCATTTCGTCCTGTTCAAGCGCAATGGCTGGCTGGCCCAGGCCGTGCCGGCCGAGGTCGCGAAGGACTGGCCGAAGGAGGCCAAGGATGCCGACGGCTATTATGCGGCCTATCGCGCGCATCTCTCGGTCATCGGTTACAACAGCAAGCAGGTGAAGGCGGAGGATGCGCCCAAGAGCCATGCCGACCTGCTCGATCCGAAATGGCGCGGCCGCATCGTCAAGGCCCATCCCGGCTATTCCGGCACCGTGATGACCGGCACGGACGTCCTCAGTCAGGCGCTCGGCTGGGAGTTCTTCGAGAAGCTCGGCAAGCAGCGCATCATGCAGGTCCAGTCATCGACAGAGCCGCCGAAGAAACTCGCCCAGGGCGAACGTTCGATCGAAGCCGACGGCAACGAATACAACATGTTCATGCTCAAGGAGTCCGGCGTTCCCGTCGAGATCGTCTATGCGACCGAGGGCACGCCGATCGCCATCGGTCATGGCGGGATACTGAAGAACGCGCCGCACCCCAATGCCGCGAAGCTGTTCTACTCCTTCCTCTTCGACCAGGAGACACAACAGCTCAACAGCGATTCCGGCGGGCTTCGCTCGTTCCACCCGCGCGTCAAGGAGAAGGAGACGCGTACGCCGCTTTCCAAGATCAAGCTGCTCTATTCCGACCCGCTGAAGCTCGAGCCCAATATCGAGATGATCAAGAAGAAATACGAAGAGTATTTCGGCACCTGATCCATTCCGCGCGGACCCCACGGCGCGGATCTTCCGCGCCGTGCATCGCCCTTTGACGAGAGCTGCACCCGGCGCCGGCGCGTCGCGCGCTGGCGGCGCACGGAGATCCTCATGACAGCGATAACCGGGATCGTGTCCGGAGTTCCCATACGCCACGTCGCCATCGACTGGTCGCGGCCGATCTTCGTGCTGCTCACGGTTATCCTCTCGGTGCTGGTCGTGCTGCCGCTCGCGTGGCTCGGCTACTACGCCGTGACCGATCAGTCCGGCAGCCTCAGCCTGGCGAATTTCAGGGCTCTGGTCAGCGATGCGACGCTGCGCCGGCCGTTCATCGTGGCGATCACCATGGCGCTCAGCGTCGGTGTGCTGTCCTGCGCCATCGCGACGCCACTCGCCTGGATCGTGGCCCGCACCGACATGCCGGGTCGCACGCTCGTGCGCGGGCTCGTCATGGCCTCCTTCGTGACCCCGCCCTTCCTCGGCGCCATCGCCTGGGAGATCCTGGCCGCGCCCAATAGCGGCATCATCAATGCCGTCTATCGCTGGCTGTTCGACCTCGATCCCTACGAGTACCTCGTCGACATCTACACCCTGTCCGGCCTCGTCTTCGCGATCGCGTGCTACACGTTTCCCTATGTCTTTACCTTGGTGACGAATGCGCTCGAACGCGTTCCGACCGAACTCGAGGAGGCTTCCGCCATCCTCGGCGGTGGCCTGTGGACGACCTTGCGCAAGGTGACGGTTCCCCTCGTCCTGCCGGCCATGCTTGCAGGCTCGCTGATCGCGGTGCTGCAGGCGCTGACCATGTTCGGTTCGCCGGCCATCCTCGCCCTACCGGCGAACTTCCACGTCATCACCACCAAGATCTGGAGCCTGTTCCAGTACCCGCCCAAGCCCGGGCTCGCTGCAGCGGCGGCGTTGCCGCTGCTCCTCGTCACCATCCTGCTGCTCTGGACGCAGCGGCGCATCCTCGGCCGGCGCGGATACACCACGGTCGGCGGCAAGAGCGGCAGCGCGCGCATCACGGTGCTCGGGCGCTGGAAATGGCTGGCGCTCGGCTTCACCTTCCTGATCCTGTCGCTGACGGTGCTGATGCCCTATGCCGCGCTGGTGAAGACCGCGCTCACCCGTACGGTGGCGGAGCCGCTGACCTTCGAGAGCTTCACGCTCCACCATATCTGGTTCGTGTTCTTCGAGTTCTCGGCGACACAGCTTGCGCTGCGCAACACGTTCCTGCTCGGCTTCCTCACCGCGACGATCGGCACGGCGATCGCGCTCGTCGTCGCCTATCTCGTCACTCGCGGCAGTTCGCGCGGGGCTCCGCTGCTCGGCTATCTCGCTACCGCGCCGGTCGCGATCCCCGGCATCGTCCTCGGCGTCGGCCTCTTCCTCAGCTATTCCAGCCCGATATTGCCGCTCTACGGCACGCTCTGGATCCTGCTGATCGCTTTCCTGACCATCGAGATGCCTGCGGGCTACCAGCAACTCTCGTCCGCCTTCAAGAGCGTGCATGTCGAGCTCGAGGAGGCGGGGCGCATCCTCGGCGCGACGCGGATGACGACGCTGCGCACCATCACCGCGCCGCTGCTGCGCTCAAACGTCGTGGCGGCATGGTGCTTCGTGTTCATCGGCACGATCCGCGAGCTTTCGGCCACGATCCTGCTGACCACCGCCGACACCAAGCTCGTATCGGTCATCATCTACGACCTCAACGAATCCGGCGATCTCGGCGCGATCTCGGTGCTCGGGATCATGCTGCTGATCGTCTCGTTTGCGGTCGTGTTCCTCGCCAACCGCCTGCCGCTCCTGGGCGGCGCGAAGGTCGCGCCGGTCCGCGGCTGATCAGGCGTCCGGGTAATGGCCGAGCGGGCCGAACAAGGCGGTGCGACTGATCAGGACATGCTCCTCCAGGGCAGCCTCGGCACCGGCGGGGTCGCGTGCCGCGATCCGCTCGAGGATTGCGCGGTGCTCGTCATTGGAGGTCGTCATCCGGCCGGGCATATCGAGGGTGCGGCGGCGCAGGAGGTGCATCTCGCGGTGGATGGCGGCGCATTCGGCTGCGAGGCGGCCATTGCCGCCGAATTCGACGATGGCTTCGTGGAAGCGCAGATTGCCGGGATAGAAGCTGTTGAGGTCGCCGGCTGCCATCGCGGCGTCCATCTCCGCGACATAGCTGGAGAGGATGGCGACCTGCTCGTCCGTGACGATGGGCGCCAGCAACCTGCCTGCCAAGCCGTAGAGCGCCGCCCGGATTTCGTAGAGCTCGGCCGCCTCGCGCCCGTCGAGCGCGCGGATGAACACGCCACGGTTGACCACGACGTTCACCAGCCCGCTCTGCTCGAGCCCCCGGCCCGCCGGCACTCAGTTCGCCCCGTTCGATCATCTGCTCCAACTCGTGGCGGATGATCGAGGTCAGGGACTGGTTGCGGCGAAGCTGCAGGGCGGAATCGATATCGAGGCTCATGCACTGGTTTCCGTGTGATTGGCCCAATCTATCAGCCGGAGCCGGGCAACGCCATTGGATCTTAAACTGTTGACAATCAGCAAAAGACAATTAGAGGCTGATGGCCTAGCCTGGAGGACGCCATGAAGACGCCCGATAACCTTTCGCCCGCGGATAACGGTCTGACGCGCTATGTGGCGTCCTTCATCTGCGATGCGTCGCCGGCGGATCTGCCCGGCGACGTCGTCGCACTCGGCAAGAAATCGATCCTCGACGGGCTCGGGCTGGCGCTGTCGGGCTCGGTCGCCCATAGCGGCGACTATGTGCGCCGCCATCTCACCGATCTGAACCTGGCCAGCGGACCGGCCACGGTCATCGGCTCGCGGCTGAAGGTTGCGCCGCGCTTCGCGGCCTTCGCCAACGGCGTCGGCATTCACGCCGACGACTATGACGATACCCAGCTTGCCGTGGCCAAGGACCGGGTCTACGGGCTCCTCACCCATCCGACCGCACCTGCGCTGCCGGCGGCGCTTGCCATGGGCGAGGCGAAAGGCGCCAGCGGGCGCGATGTGATGCTCGCCTACCATCTTGGCGTCGAGGTGGAGTGCAAGATCGCGGAGGCGATCAACCCACGGCATTACCAGACCGGTTTCCACGCCACGGCCACCTGCGGCACCTTCGCGGCAGCGGCGGCCAGCGCCAGGCTGATGGGGCTCGACCTCGACCAGACCCTGCGCGCGCTGTCGATCGCCGGCAGTCAGTCGGCCGGTCTGCGCGAGAATTTCGGCACGATGACCAAGCCCTTCCATGCCGGGCGCTCGTCGGAGAGCGGCGTCGCGGCGGCGCAGTTCGCCGAATATGGCTGGAGCGCCACGGACAAGATCCTGGAGGCGCCGCGCGGCTTCTTCCGGGCTRCCGGAGGCGGCTATGACGCGGGCGCCATCCTGAACCAGCTCGGGGCGCCCTGGACCTTTGCGGCGCCCGGCATCTCGATCAAGCCGCATCCTTCAGGCTCGCTGACCCATCCGGGTATGACCGAGATGCTGCGTCTCATCCGCGAGAACCGGATCACCGCGGACGCGGTGGAGCGGGTCCGCGTCGGCACCAACCACAACATGCCCAACGCGCTGATCCACCATCGGCCGACCAACGAGCTCCAGGCCAAGTTCTCGATGGAGTTCTGCATGGCGATCCTCCTGATCGAGGGCAAAGCCGGCCTTGCGGAATTCACCGACGCGGTAGTGAACCGCGCCGACGTCAAGGCGATGATCGAGCGGGTCGATTTCGTGGTGGACGATGAGGCCGAGGCCGCCGGTTACGACAAGATGACGACCCTCATCGCCATTACGCTGAAAGATGGCCGGACCATCTCGGGCCGGGCCGATTTCGGCAAGGGAAGTCCTGCCAACCCGATGAACTACGAGGAGGTCTCGGACAAGTTCCGCGAGACCGCGGGCTTCGCCAGTCTCGGCCGGGAACGGATCGAGGACGTGATCGCCATGGTGCGCGACCTGGACACTCTGCCCTCGATCGAGCGCCTGATGGCGTCTTTGCGGCTCTGACCATGGCGAAGCTCACCATCGGCGTCCTCAACGGGGACGATATCGGCCACGAGATCGTCCCGGCTGCGGTCGAGGTGACGCGCGCAGCGGCCGCCCGGCACGGACTCGCCATCGACTGGCGGCCCATGCCTATCGGCCGCGCCGCGCTCGATAGCCACGGCACGACGCTGCCGGATGGCACGCTGGAGACGCTCGCCACCTTCGACGGCTTCATCCTCGGGCCGATCGGTCATCAGGCCTATCCAAAGGGGCCGGGCGCGATCAATCCGCATCCGATCCTGCGCAAGCATTTCGACCTGTTCGCCAATGTCCGCCCGACGCGATCCTACCCCGACATCGGCTGCATCTATGACGATGTCGACCTCGTCATCGTGCGCGAGAACAACGAGGGCTTCCAGCCGGACCGCAATGTCGTGATGGGCTCGGGCGAGTTCCGGCCCACTGACGACCTGACCATCTCGGTGCGCGTCATCTCGCGCAGGGGCAGCCGCAAGGTCGCCCGTGCCGCGCTCGACATCGCCCGGTCGCGGCGCAAGCGCCTGACGCTCGTGCACAAGAACACGGTGTTCAAGCTCGGCTGCGGCATGTTCGTGGAGAGCTGCTACGAGGCAGCGAAGGATTATCCCGACGTCACGATCGATGAGGTGATCGTCGATACCTTCGCCATGCGCCTTGTGCGCGATCCGCAGAGCTTCGACACGGTGGTGACGACGAACATGTTCGGCGACATCCTGACCGATGAAGCCGCGGGGCTGGTCGGCGGGCTCGGCATGGCGCCCGGCCTGTGCATCGGCGAGGGCGGCCTCGCCATGGCGCAGGCGACGCATGGCTCGGCGCCCGACATTGCCGGCAAGGGCGTAGCCAATCCCTACGCCATGATCGAGTCGACTCGGATGCTGATCGAGCATCTCGGCCGGGTCCGCTCCCTGCCGCAGGCGGCGGATGCCGCGCGCACGATGGAAGCGGCGATCCGCTCCGCGCTCTCGGGGCCCGAGACGCGCACGCGCGACATCCGCGGCACCACCGGCACCCGTGGCATGACCGAGGCGATCATCAGGGCAATCGGTTAGATCAGCGGGCCGGATACGCGTTCCGGTCCGATGATCCTGAGCCCGATGCCGAAATGTTGCATCAGGCTCTGAGGTCGAGCGTGTCGAGCCGATATTCGCCGCGTTCGTCTGCGTCGAGCTGGGCGACCAGCCCGAGCTCCCAGGCAAGGTAGCGCCGCGCGGCCTCGAGATTGCCGTCGTGCCGGTCGTGCACGAAGAACAGATAGTCGATGGCGTCGACGTCCGCGGGGGCGTAGGGCGAGCTGTCGATGGCAAGCCCCGCAGCGCGCCAATCGCTTGCGTCGCCCGTGACCCGGTGAACCGATGTCGCGCCGTATTCCGCGAGGTCGCGGCTGGCGAGCGCGGTTGCTGTCTCGTCTCCCGCAAGCAGGACGTGCCGGCCCGCCACGGCCGGCAGGCGCGGCCGGATCGACCAGGCGGCGCCCGGCAGATGGCCGGCGCGATAGGCAAGCGAGCCGCGCAGGTCGAGCAGCAGGTCTCCGGCTTGCGCGCGCTCGATCGCCTCACGGGCGCCGATTGCAGGTGGCGCGACAAGGTCGGGAGGCGGTTCGGATACCGGCAGGCGCCAGTCGGCCGGCCAGGTCTCGATATCGGGGAGCACATAGGTTTCGTAGCCGAGCTGGCGCAGCCAGAACGCTGCGAGCGCGGCGCGCAACCCGGTATCGTCGGCCAGGATGACGCGTGCGCGGCGGACGCCGATCCAGTGATCCGTGGCCTGAATGAGCTGGCCTCCTGGCGCAGAGGCCGCCGCGGCATGCGGCGTGGCCGCGTGCTCGGCCGGATCGCGCATGTCGAGAAGATAGGTCGTGCGGCCGGGCTCTCCGGCAAGGTCTTCGGCTGCGACGTGGTCGATCCGCGAAATAGCATGCGTGCGCATGAAGGCATCGGCCCGCAGACGGCTTGCCGCGCGGTCGACCTGCGGCAGAGGACCGGCGGCAGAGTCATACGCGAGCGCACGGCCCGAGAGCGCCCAGCCCTGCGTGCCGTTTTCCAGGGCCAGCACCACTGCGCCCGGCTGCATCAGTGCCAGGCCCGCGGCGCCGATGATGCTGCGCGTCCGCCCGGCGCAGTTGATGATGACGGGGGCTTCCCCCGGGGCGAGTGCGTCCCAGCGATGCGCCGCCTCTCCGTTCGGAAAGGAGCGCGAGCCCGGGATCGTCATCTTCGTGTATTCGCCGGCTGAGCGGCCGTCGAGGAGGTGCAGCGGCCGGCCCTGCTCCTGCCAGGCGTCGAGAGTGTCGGGACCGATCGCAGGCACGTGCCAATGCTCCTCGACCAGCTCGCCCAGCGTCTTGCTCGGCAGATTCACGCCCTTGAACAGGGTATACCCGGCCGCCGCCCAGGCCGGGGCGCCGCCCCTGATCCAGTCGATACGGTCGTAGCCCATCGCAGTGAGCCGCGTTGCGGCGCGCTCGGACACTCCATCGCCCTCGTCGACCAGCACGACCGGCACGTCGCGGCAGGGCACGAGTACGCCGACCAGCGCCTCCAGCCGGCTATAGGGACAGGGCACGGCGAGGAAGGGATGGCCTTCGCCGTACTGGCCCTGTTCGCGCATATCGAGACAGGCGATCTCCCCGGGTGCATGCAGCCGCCGCTTCGCTTCCTGCGGATCGAGCGCCGGCATCAGGCGGCTTCGGCATGGGGCACGGGCTCACGCCCAGAGAAGAAGTCATGGAAGGTGGCGTAGACGAGGTCGGGTCTGTGCTCGGCCGGATAGTGCCCGGTCGGAATTGCCCAACCACGCACGCCGTCCGCCCATTCCTGCCAGGCTTCGAGCGGCTTGAAATGCCGGCCGCAATGGCTGTTCGAGCCCCACAGGACGAGGACGGGGCAGACGATCTTGCGCTTGCCGTAATCCGCCGTGTCCATGGCAAGGTCGAGGGTCACCGTGGCGCGATAATCTTCGCAGACGGCGTGAATCTGCTCAGGCGTCGTGCAGCGTGCGTAGTCGGCCAGCGCCTCGGGCGTGAAGATCTCGAGCCCGACGCCCTTCTTGTTGAGCTTGTAGCGAATGTAATAGTCGAGATCGGCGCAGATCAGCCGCTCGGGAAACGGTGCTTTCTGCGCCATGAAGAACCAGTGGTAGGATTCAAGCCCCCAGCCGAGGCTCACATTGGTCAGGACGTGATGAGTCGGCACGATGTCGAGGGCGGCCAGCGCGGTGACGCGGTCCGGCTGGTCGAGAGCCATGCGGAAGGCGACGCGCGCGCCCCGGTCGTGCCCGGCGACTGCGAAACGGTCGAAGCCGAGCGCGTCCATCACATCGAAATTGTCCTCGCCCATCGCACGGAAACTGTAGCCGGCATGGTCCTCTCCGCCGTCGGGCTTGGAGCTGTCGCCATACCCGCGCAGGTCGGTCGCGACCACCGTGAAGCTCTGAGCCAGCGATGGCGCAATCTTGTGCCAGCTCGACAGGTTGAGCGGGTTGCCGTGGATCAGCAGCAAGGGCGGCCCGCTTCCGGCTATGGCCACCTCGATTTCGGCGCCGCGGGTGCGCAGTTTACGGCGCTCGAATCCTGCCATCAGCACGGGGCCATGCGGCAGGAGTGGCGGCCGGCTCGCCCCGGGTTCTGATCGTTCCAGCATCATCGGCATTGCTCCTCATCGGATCCCATGCGATGAATATCATATTGTCGACAATAAGCATCTTTAATCTGAGGGACGTCATGGCCGCCATGCAGGATAAGCCCCGCCTCGGCTTCCTCTTGGGAGACGCGACCGGAATCGGTCCCGAGATCGCGGCCAAGGTTCTCGCCGCGGGCCGCTATCGCGAGCATGTCCGGCTCGTTGCGGTCGGTGATCATCGCGTGCTGGAGCAGGGCGCGCGCGATGCCGGTGTTCAGCTCCGCTGGACCGGCGTGACCGAACCCGACGAGATCGACTGGGATGCTCCCGAGATCCCGCTCGTCGATCTCGGCAATGCCGATCCGGCCCAACTCGGGCGCGGGCAGATATCGGCGGAATCCGGTCGGATCACAGGCGAGACGCTGGCCCGTGCGATCAGCATGGCGCAGGCTGGGCAGCTCGATGCGATCACCTTCGCGCCGCTGAACAAGGCCGCGATGTTCGCAGGCGGCTGGCGCTTTCCCGACGAGCACAAGTTGTTCGCGCATCTGCTCAGACATCACGGCTATTTCTCGGAAATGAACGTGCTCGACGGCCAGTGGATGTCGCGGGTGACGTCGCATGTCTCGCTGCGCGAAGCCCTCGACCTGATCGATGCGCGTGCGATCACCGATGCGGTCGAACTCGTCGATCGCATGATGAAGCGCGCGGGGATCGTCAGCCCGCGCATCGCGGTGGCCGCACTCAATCCTCACGCCGGCGAGAACGGCCTGTTCGGCCGCGACGAGATCGAGCTGATCCGGCCGACCGTGGAGCGGATCGCGGCTGGCGGCATCGGCTGCACCGGGCCCTATCCGGCCGATACGGTCTATATTCGTGCCTTTGCCGGCGAGTTCGACAGCGTTGTGGCCATGTATCACGACCAGGGGCAGATCGCGACGAAGCTCAGGGGCTTCAATCGTGGCGTCACGGTGACGGCGGGGCTCGACGTCGTCTTCACGACGCCAGCGCATGGCACAGCATTCGACATTGTCGGCAAAGGCGTGGCCTCGCCCGGCGCGCTCCAGAGCGCCGTCGAACTTGCGAGCCGGCTGGCGACAGTATGCGTCGCCGCCTGAACCGCCGGGCGGGTCGCGGCGATGCCGCTATCCGCCTGGCGCCGGTCAGCTGGCGGCGCGAGTGAGATTGTCGCCGCGGAGCGCCTCCAGCACCGCATCGGTCACCGAGCGCGTGGTCGCCGTGCCGCCGAGGTCCGGCGTATGGTTTGCCGCGTCAGCCGTGACGCGCTCGATCGCGCGCATCAGCCGCGCGGCTGCGTCTCCCTCGCCGAGATGGTCGAGCATCATCACGGCGGACCAGAAGCTGGCGATCGGATTGGCGATGCCCTTGCCGGTGATGTCGAAGGCAGAGCCGTGGATCGGCTCGAACATCGAGGGAAAACGGCGCTCGGGGTCGAGATTGGCGGTGGGGGCGATGCCGATCGAGCCGGCGAGGGCTGCGGCGAGGTCCGACAGGATGTCGGCATGAAGATTCGTCGCCACGATCGTGTCGAGGCTCCGCGGCTTCAAGGTCATGCGGATGGTCATGGCGTCGACCAGCATCTTGTCCCAGGTCACGTCAGGAAACTCGCGCGCCACTTCGGCGGCGATCTCATCCCACATCACCATGCCGTGACGCTGCGCGTTCGACTTGGTGACTACGGTCAAGAGTTTGCGGGGGCGAGAGCGCGCCATTTCGAAGGCGAAGCGCATGATGCGCGTGACCCCGCCGCGGGTGAAGATGGAGACCTCGGTCGCGATCTCCTCGGGTTGCCCGCGATGCGAGCGCCCGCCTTGGCCGGCATATTCGCCCTCCGAATTCTCGCGCACGATCACCCAGTCKAGATCATCCGGGGCCACGCCGCGCAGGGGGGGCTCGATGCCCGGCAGGATGCGCGTCGGGCGCACATTCGCGTATTGGTCGAAGGGCTGGCAGATGGCCAGCCTCAGGCCCCATAGGGTGACATGATCGGGCACATCGGGCGCGCCGACGGCGCCGAAATAGATCGCGTCGCAATCGCGGATGCGGTCGAGCCCGTCTTCGGGCATCATCCGGCCATGGCGCTTGAAGTAGTCCGAACCCCAATCGAAATGGGTGAAGTCGAACGCGAAATTGCCGGACCGGGCGGCGCATAGCGACAGGACCTCGATCCCTGCTCCGATCACCTCGGCGCCGATCCCGTCGCCGGGAATGGCGGCAATCCAGTAGGTTTTCATCAGACGGCTCCGCCCTTGCGTTCGAATAATTGCCTATTGTCGACAATCATAAAGCCCTGTCGGAAATAGTCTACCGGCTGGGCAAGGAAAACCTCCGCTCTCATAGCTTCGGGTATCCCCGACGGATTGTCGGCCTGCGCCTGGGTTCGTCCGAATGGCACTTGGTTAGCTGCTTGACTAATAGATAGTACGCTACATATATGCGTTCTATGGACGACACCCAACCTGGATTCGAGCGCAGCTTCCTGACGGAGCTGTCGACGGCCGGCCGCAAATTGCGAACCCTGTTCGATCGCCTTGTGCGCCAACGCGGCCTGACCTTGTCGCGTGCACGCGCATTGCTTCATCTCTCGCGTTGCCCGGCGATCAATCAGACGGAACTCGCCAGTCTGCTGGAGGTCGAGGGCCCGACCGTCGTGCGCCTGCTCGACGGGATGGAGAAGAACGGCCTGATCGAGCGAAGCGCCATCGACGGCGATCGGCGGGCGAAACAGATCAGCCTGACCCCGGCCGCCCAACATCAGGTCGAGGAGATCGAGGAGATCTCCGGCGAGATCGGCCGCGAGGTATTGCGCGAGATCGACCCTGCCGAACTCGAGATCACGATCCGCGTGCTTCGGCAGATGATCCGCAACATGGAGCCGGCGTCCTGAGGCACCATGGCCATGGCAATGACCGATGAAGCGGAAGCGCGCCCCGAAGGCCAGGCGGATCATTCGCCTGCGACAGTCCAAGAGCCTCCCGCCCCTGAGAGCCCGGCTCTGCTGCCGGCAAAGCCCTTTGCCGTCGCCGCGGCCTATGTCGCGGCCGCCGCCCTTCTGATTGGCACGCAGGGCCTCGGCATGAACTTCGTCGCTGCCAATACCAATCAAATCCAGGGTGCCTTCGGCGCGACGCAGCTTGAGATCAATTGGCTGATCGCCGCCTATATGGCGCCGAATGTCAGCATGACCCTGATCCTGACCAAGGTCCGGACGCAGTTCGGGCTGCGCCGCTTCGCCGAGCTCGGCATCTGCATCTTCGTCGCCGCCTCGCTTCTGCATCTCATCGCGCATGATCTGCATTCGGCGATCGGGGTCCGCTTCCTCGCGGGCATGGCCGCATCGCCGATATCGACACTCGGCTTCCTCTACATGCTCGAGGCCTTTCCTCCGGCCAGGAAGATGTCATGGGGCTTGAGCCTGACGCTGACCTGCTCCGCGGGCACCCCTACGCTGGCGCGGCTGATCTCGCCGATGCTGCTCGATATCGGTCAATGGCAGGGCCTCTATACGATGGCGATCGGCCTCGCGCTGATTTCGCTTGCCGTGATCTTCTATCTGCCACTGACGCCGATTCCCCATGCGAAGGTCCTGCAGCGGCTGGATTTCATCAGCTACCCCTTGATTGYGATCGGCTTTGGCCTGCTCGCGGTCATCCTGGTGATGGGCCGCCTGGTCTGGTGGCTGGAAGCACCCTGGATCGGCTGGTGCCTTGCCTTGGCCATCCTGTCGCTCGGTCTTGCCGTGGCAATCGAGATCAATCGCGAGACGCCGCTGCTGAATGTGCGCTGGCTGATGAGCCGGGAAATGCTCCATATCACGGCGGTGCTGCTGGTCTTCCGCATCGTGCTGTCCGAGCAGACTTCGGGTGCACTCGCCCTGTTCCAAAATCTCGGCCTGCTCAATGAGCAGAGCAGGGGGCTATATGTGGTGATCCTGCTGGCTTCGCTTTGCGGCGGGCTCCTTTGCGGCGCCACTCTCAAGCCCGAGCGCGTGCCGCTGCTGCATGGCGTCGCGCTGCTCTGCATTTGCGCCGGTGCCGCCATGGATAGTCAGGCGACCAATCTGACGCGGCCGGACAACATGTATCTGAGCCAGGCCCTGATCGCGTTTGGCGGCGCGCTGTTCCTGCCTCCGGCGATGCTGACCGGTCTCATGGCCGCGCTCCGCCAGGGGCCGACCTTTATCACCAGCTTCATCGTGGTTTTCCTCTTCACGCAGAGTCTGGGCGGCCTGATCGGTTCGGCTTTCTTCGGCAGCTTCGTCACGCTCCGCGAGAAGTTCCATTCCAGTCTTCTCGTCGAGCATTTCTTGCTGTCCGACCCGGCGGTGGCGGAGCGGTTGAGGCAGCTTTCGGCAGTCTATGGAAAGCTGCTCACCGACGGGCGGCTGCTGAATGCCGAGGGCGTCGCCCTGTTCGCCCAGCAGGCCAGCCGCGAAGCCAATATCCTGGCCTATAACGACGCATTCCTGCTCATCGCGGTCCTGGCAGGAGCCGCGCTCGGCGGACTGATCATCCATCTGCTCTACGCAAGACTGCGCAGCGCCAGGTTCTTCTTACGCCCGGCCGAAGCCCTCTGAACCGAAGCCAGCCATCATGCCGAAAGCCATTCGCTCACCTGGAACCCTGATTGCGCTGCTGGTCGCCGCAGGCGGTGTGCTGCTCGTGCTTTACGCCTGGCGGCTGCCGCCCTTCGCCAGCTCGGTCGAGAGCACGGAGAATGCCTATGTCAAAGGCCAGGTCACGATCATCAGCCCGCAATTGGCGGGCTATGTGAAGAAAGTCGCGGTTCAGGACTTCGAAACGGTGAAGGCTGGTGATCTCATCGTGCAGATCGACGACCGGATCTACGAGCAGCGTGTGCGGCAGGCGCAGGCCACTCTTGCCGGCCAGCGGGCCACCCTCGCCAATGCCGATCAATCGCAGCGCGCCGCCGAAGCGCGCCTGCGCTCCGGAGAAGCCCAGATCGCCAGTGCGCAGGCGGCGGTCGAAACCGCGGAAGCCAATGCCGGGCGCATCCTCGCCCTGCGCGAGAAGGGGATTTCGACGCAGAGCGCGGCCGATCAGGCCAGTCTGGTGCTCGACCAGGCCCGCGCCAGCCTACGCCAGGCCGAAGCGGCCCTCGATGTCGCCCGGCAGGATCGGCAGTCCATCATCGTCGGGCGCGCCGGGCTGGAGGCAGCCGTGCGCAATGCCGAGGCAGCAGTGCAATTGGCCGCGATCGATCTGCAGAACACTCGCATCCTGGCGCCGCAGGACGGCAAGATGGGCGAGATCGGCGTGCGGCTCGGGCAATATGTTGCTGTTGGCACGCAACTGGCGTCGCTGGTTCCGGCCAGGAAATGGGTGATCGCGAACTTCAAGGAAAACCAGCTCTCCGGGATGAAGATCGGCCAGCCGGTGACCTTTACGGTCGATGCGCTGCATCACGCCTCGTTGACCGGGCATGTCCAGGAGTTCTCGCCAGCCACGGGCTCCGAATTCAGCATCCTGAAGGCCGACAATGCGACCGGCAATTTTACCAAGATTGCGCAGCGGCTGCCGGTGCGGATCGCGATCGATCAGGACCAGCCTTTGACCGAGGATCTGGCGCCCGGCATGTCGGTCATCGTCAGCATCGACACCGCCACGCCGGTTGAGGCAGCCGTCAACCTATCCAGCGCCGACAAGCAATAACATCGGCGTGCAAGCGACCAGGGGGGACAATTGCGGACTTCTGGATCGCCCGCGCTCCAAAATGGCTGCGGTGATCCAGAAATCTCCAGTCCCGAAAGCGCCGAAACGGCAGGCGCCAACGGCCGTCAGCTTCGCGGCCGGGTCAGGCGCTGGAGCCTGAGCGCGGGCCGCGCTTGGCGCGCGGTGGCTTCGCGACGACGGGTGCGGCCGGGACCACCTTGGCCTTGCGACCCAGGCCCGATGCCTTTGCAAKGGCGGCCCGGGCCTCGGAATAGTTCGGTGCGACCATCGGATAGTCTGAGGGCAAGCCCCACTTGGTGCGATATTGCTCAGGAGTGAGATTGTAGGCCGTACCCAGATGACGCCTGAGGGATTTGAACGATTTGCCGTCTTCCAGGCAGATGATGGCGTCCGGCGTGACCGACTTCTTGATCGGAACGGCTGGTACGAGCGCGACCGGTGGCGGCGCAGCTTCGGATTTGGCGTCGAGCTGCGCGAACGCTGAATACGTGCTCGCAATCAAGCCAACGAGATCGCTGCGAGGGACATTGTTATGTGCGACGTAGGCCGAAATAACCATCGCCGTGAGATCAATATAATTTTCATCTTCGTTGGCCATGGCTTTTCCCAAATCAGAATATTGCGCCTAGGTCTCATTTAACCTGCCGAACGTTCTATTTGCAATACTCGTTGCGGTGGTTCGCTCAATTCCGATGCTTGCAGTCCCGGTTTATTCTGGTGAGAGGGCGTGCGGCGGCCTACTGAACTGGGTGGTGACGCGCCTGTTCGAGACTGGCCTTGGCCAGCATGGCCTCCAGCGAGGCGAGAACTTCTGGCACCATGAAGAGGGAGATTTCGTTCTTCCCATCGACTTCCAAGGCGATTACGGCGCCCAGTGTCGTGTCTGCGCTGACTGTAACGTGCTTCACTTTGATCACTGCAAACTCGCGCGTCGGCTTCTGCGGCATTCTCTCACCCCCGTTCTTTGATCTGTGTTCGTCATTCGATATCAACTTACAACGTATTCACAGCCGCCTCGCCACGTGCCCCCGGCACCGTGATCCTCGCGAGCGGCCAATGTGACGACGAGGCCGTTAACACGCTCTCCCCGCCAGAACCCTTGATGCAGCCGATCAGTCCCTGGACGTGTTCGACGGCGTGGGCGATGTTCAGCTGATTGCGGAGCCTGTCACCTCGCGGCCGTCACCTCTGGTCCCTTCGCGTGCAATGCCTTGCGCGTCTCATAGTCGACGATCGCGGCCCTCAGAGCTTGCAATTCGAGGGCTTTCGCCGAATTGGGCTGCGCATCCTCGATCTGGCCGATGCGCAGAAGCGCATACCGGTAATCCTCATGGCAGGTGATGCAGACGCTGTGCGTTTCCGGTTTGAGTTCAGTCACCGCGGTCATCGGATCTCTCCTTCCGTGGCTGATCCCAGAAAACTAGTTTGGACGGTTGGGGTTTCAAGAGGGTGTGACGCTGTCGCGAAGCTCGCCGCGGATGCTTCCAAGGGGGCGGCTTCGTCCTGGTCTGCGGAGCAGACGCGCGCATCGAAACGGCCGCCTCCAGTGAAGCCCTTGGTGCCTCATGGGCCCAGCAGATGGGGATGTCTCTCGGGGCGCGGGATTTCTATGGGGAGGGGGCGTTTCGGCGCGGGCCGCAATCGCGGCCAAAGCACCAGGGTTTGAGGGCTATGGGACAATCCACACCTGCCACGGCCGTGTTGAAAGCGGGCGGCGTTTCCTTCGAACTCCGAACCTATGAATACGACCCCAATAGCGATCGCGTCGGTCTTCAGGCGGCCCAGTCCCTGGGTGAACCACCCGGTCGGGTCTTGAAGACATTGATCGCGCAGGTCGACAACATACCCGTTTGTCTGGTTCTCCCATCAGACTGCGAGGCAAGCATGAAGAGGGTGGCCGCGGCCGTTGGAGGCAAGAGCGCGCGTATGCTGGCGCCGAGCGATGCCGAGCGCCTGACGGGGTATAAGGTCGGCGGCGTCAGCCCATTCGGTCAGAAGCGCAAGCTGAGGACCCTTGTCGAGATCACGGCCGTCTCCGAGCCATATGTCTTCGTCAATGGAGGGTTACGTGGCCTGCAGGTCCAGCTGGCGCCGGACGACCTTGTCCGCGCAAGCAATGCGGCGACCGTCGCGATCGTTTCCTAGCGGTGATCGTCTCTGGCTCGGCTTCTGCGACGTTCCGGGCTCGCGCGATCAAGCGCTGGTCCGGGAGAAGAGGGCCCGACGACACAGCGCGGTGATTGCGGCGGCTTCGTTGTGTCGAACCCGGCGTTGAACGCCGCCACTCGCAGGTCTGGCCTCGGGTTCCAATCCAGCGGCCGAACACCATTGGAGATGCCCCAGCAATCTGCTCCCCGTCTCGTTGCGCCGCTTCCCTCGGCGCCTCTGGACGTCGCTTGACAGGCTCTGTCGATCAAAACTAGGCTAACATAGTTATGCTTCTTATTCTGTAATTATAGAATAAATCCATACGAGGCGACCGCCTCGCATAAGGGGAGCGTGCCGCTATGACAGACGTCGTCGACAGCAAACGAAACCTGCTCAAGGCCGGCCTTGTCGGTGGCCTTGCACTTGCGGCAGCGTCCAGTTCAGCCAGGCAGGCGGCGGCACAAGCCGCTCCCAACAGCCTGCTGCGCACCGTTCTCGACCGGGGCAAGMTCATCGTCGGCACGGGCTCGACCAATGCGCCCTGGCATTTCGAGGATGAGAAGGGACAGCTCGTCGGCATGGACATCGCCATGGGGCGGATCCTCGCCAAGGGGCTCTTCGACGACGACAAGAAGGTCGAGTTCGTCAGGCAGGATGCGGCTCAACGCATTCCCAACATCAATACCGGGAAGGTCGACATCGTCATCCAATTCATGACGATGTCACCGGCGCGGGCGCAGCTCGTCGCGTTCTCCCGACCCTATTATGTCGAGGGCATCGCCCTGCTGACGCGCCCCGACAGCGACAAGAAGAGCTTTGACGCCCTGCTCAAGGCAGGATCGGGTGCACGGGTCTCCATCCTGCAGAACGTCGATGCCGAAGCGTCGGTGAAGAAGGTCCTGCCGCAGGCGACGGTCATGCAGCTCGACAGCCAGGCCAATGTCGTCCTTGCGCTCGATTCAAAGCGTGCCGATGCCGCCGCCGTCGATCTCTCGACCGTCTGGTGGCTCGCGAAGCGCCACCCCGACAAATATGCCGATGCCGGCAAGTCCTGGAACTCCATGCTGTACGGCGCGGCCATGCGCCAGGGCGATCCGGACTGGGTGCGCTTCGTCGACACCACCTTCGGGATCGCCATGTACGGCCACCAGAACGAGATTTTCGATGTCGCGATCAGCGATTATTTTGGTCTGACGCCGCCAGTCCGCGAGACGGGGCTGCCGAAATTCTGACGGCGGCTTTCGCGGTCGCGCTTCGCCGACCCCTGCGCTCGCCGCTGGCGCGCGGCAGGGCGGCGAAGTCGCCTGCACGGCCCGTGACGAGACGTCTCCCGGCATGACGAACTACCACTTCAACTTCGCGATCGTCTGGCGCTACGCCGCGAAGCTGTTCGACGGTCTCCTGCTCAGCATCGAGCTCGCAATCGCGACGATCGCGATCGGCATGGTGATCGGGCTGGTTCTGGCGCTCGTCGAAATGGACGGGCCACGCTGGGCCAGGCCGTTCATCCGGGGCTATGTCGAGTTCATCCGCAACGTCCCGCTGCTGCTGCTCGTCTATCTCGTCTTCTACGGCGTGCCGAGCGCGATCGATCTGCAATATGACGCCACCACCTCGTTCGTGGTGACGCTGGCGATCTATTCCGGCGCCTATCTGGTCGAGGTCCTGCGCGCCGGCTTCGAAGCCGTGCCGAAAGGGCTGATCGAGGCTGGCAAGGCGATCGGTCTTACGCCAGCGGGCGTGCTCGTCCATGTCCGGCTGCCGACGGCGCTGCGCATCGCCCTGCCATCGCTCTCGAACACCTATGTCTCGCTGTTCAAGGACACCTCGATCGCCTCCGCGATTGCCGTCCCTGAACTGGCTTACGGCATGCGCTGGATCGAGACGCAGACCTTCCGGACGGTCGAGGTCTATCTGCTCGCGACGCCGATCTATCTGGTCACCAGCTACGCCATCCTGCTGCTGTTGCGGCTGGCCGAGCGGCGCTATGCCATCACGCGGTGAGCGGCCATGACGTTGTTCCTGCAGACGCTTCCGTTTCTGCTCGATGGCCTGCGCATCACGCTCCTGGTCTCGGCCGGCGTGATCGCGCTCTCGCTGTTGATCGGTGTCCCGCTCGGTTGCGTGCTCGCTTTCGGCCCGCTCTGGGCGCGGTTTCCGATCCGGATCTATGCCGATTTCGTGCGCGGCGTACCGATCCTGGTGTTGCTCTATTTCGTCTATTACGGGCTGCCGGCCATCAAGGTGAACCTGCCGAGCCTGACCGCCGCGATTGTGGCATTGACCGCCTTCAAGTCCGCCCAGGTCATTGAAATCACCCGCGGCGCCTTCCAGTCCATCCCCAGAGGGCAGACGGAAGCGGCGAAGTCCATCGGGCTCGGCCTCCTCGACCGCTTCGTCCATGTGCTTGCACCGCAGGCGATCCGACGCTTCCTGCCTCCCTTCGTCAACAGCGTCGTCGATACGGTGAAGGGCTCCTCGCTCGTCTCCCTGCTGGGGATCGTCGACCTGATGCTCGCGCTCCAGCAGGTGATCGGGCGCACCCATGTGGCGTTGCCGCTCTATGTGATGGGGGCGCTGATGTATTTCGCCATCAACTATCCGCTTTCGACGCTGAGCCGGCGTCTCGAGAAGCGTTTCATCTGAGCGGGAGGACGATCATGATCGAGACGCCCGACGAGCCGGTGATCCGCATCAAGGGCCTGACCAAGTCCTTCGGCGCGCACCAGGTGCTGAAGGGCATCGATCTGGATGTCGGCAAGGGACAGGTGATCGCCGTCATCGGCCCATCCGGAAGTGGCAAGACGACCTTGCTGCGCTGCATCAACTTCCTCGAGGAATATGATGGCGGCTCGGTCCGGATCGATGGAGTGGAGGTCGGCTATCGGGATGACGGCGCCGGTCGCCGTCGGCGCAGTGACCGGGAACTCGCCAGCATCCGGGTCGATGCGGCAATGGTCTTCCAGCAGTTCAACCTGTTTCCGCATCTGACGGCGGCCCAGAACGTCATGCTCGGGCTGATGAAGTCGCGCGGCAAGAGCAAGGGCGAGGCAAGGCAGATTGCCGAGAAATGGCTCGTGCGCGTCGGCCTCTCCKAGAAGCTCGACGCGCTGCCCTCGCAATTGTCCGGTGGGCAGCAGCAGCGGGTCGGTATCGCGCGAGCGGTTGCGATCGAGCCGAAGGTCCTGCTGCTCGACGAGATAACCTCCGCGCTCGATCCCGAGCTTGTCGGCGAAGTGCTGGAGGTGGTGCAGGAACTGGCTGCAGAGGGGCGCACGATGATCCTCGTCACCCATGAAATGGCCTTCGCCAGGGAGGTGGCCGACCGCGTGGTGTTCACCGACCAGGGACTGATCGCGATCGACGCGCCGCCGAAGGCCGTCTTCGATGAACAGTCGAACGAACGATTGCGGGCTTTCCTCTCGCGCTTCGCCGCCTTTCGGCATGCTCATTGAGCGGCTGCTGGCGCCCTGACACCCATTCCGACCGAGTTCAGCGATGCCGCCTCCATCCGATCTTGCTCCTCCCTCCGATCTTGCGATGTCGCCCTATGAGAAGCTGGCACAACTTGGTCTTGAATTGCCGCAAGTGCCGACACCGATCGGCAATTTCACGACCCATGTCCGGGAAGGTACGCTGCTCTACCTGTCGGGTCAGGGGCCGACGCATGAGGACGGTCGCATCCACACGGGCAAGGTCGGCGCCGACGTCTCGGTCGAGGAGGCGTATGCTCATGCACGCCTGACGGGGCTGAACCTCATCGCGGTGCTGCACACGGCACTGGGGGACCTTCGAAAGGTCAGGCGCATCGTCAAGGTGCTCGGCATGGTCAACGCCACGCCGGACTTCACCGACCATCCCGCCGTCATCAATGGCTGCTCGGACCTCTTCGTCGCGGTCTTTGGCGATGCTGGCCGGCACGCGCGTTCAGCCGTCGGGTTCGGCTCGCTGCCGCGCCGCATCACCGTGGAGATCGAAGCGGTCGTCGCGGTCTCATGATGCTACTGCCTGAATTGCCAGCCAAGGCTTGCTTCGATGCGCTGTGCCGCGCTCCGGACTGCATCGGCGAAGCGGGAGGGCTCCTCCTGGACCTTGAATTCCGGCAGCACGATCGAGATGGTGATCACGCAATCTCCGGAATTGTTGCGCACCGGTGCCGCGACGCAGGCCACGGCATAGTCGGATTCGCCAGCCTGCACGGCGATGCCGGCGGACAGTGCTTCGTCGGATTGCTCGGCGAGCGCGACCGGGTCGACCGTTGCCCGCCCCGTTGGCGAGGCCTTGGCGCAGCGCCGGAACAGCGCCACCCGGTCCTGAAAATCGAGATGGGCGACCAGAAGCCGGCCCGAGGCGGTCCAGTTCAGGGGCACCCGGGTTCCGATCCGCGATGTGACCTTGAAGTGGCCGGGCCCCTCGGCCATCGCCTCCACCACCATCATGTCGCCGTCACGGCCGCAGATCTGGACTGTCTCACCGACCTCGCGAGAGAGCACATGCATCTCGTGGGTGGCGACCGTGATGATCTCAAGATCGCGCGCGTAGGCGAGGCCGTAGTGATAGAGTTTGGGGCCGAGCCAGACCACGCTGCCATTGCGCGAAAGCAGGTCCCTGGCGACCAGTTCCTCGACGAYCGAATAGACCGTGGACAGCGGCGCTCCGACCGCGCGGGCGATATCGTATCCGGTCGCCGGCCGCGCCGTCTCTTGGAGATAGTCAAGGATCTGGACCGATCGCTCGATTCCGCTGACCCGCGTGCGCCGCGGCCCAGTGGCGGAGGGCGCGGACGCCACGCCCATCTCACTGTCCTTCATCTGCCAGCTCTCCGTCACGCGATTCCGCGGACCCCTTACCGTAACCATGCTTCCGGAGGAACGCCATGAACAAGCCCGATACCCGAAAGGCGCTCGGTCTCCGTGCGATCATCAATGTGTCGGGAACGATGACGGGGCTCGGCGCCTCGATCATCGTGCCGCAGGCCATCGAGGCGATGGCTGGGGTCATGCCGCAATTCGTCGAAGTCGACGAACTTCAGAAGGTCGCCAGCGGCGTCATCGCCAGATTGTGCGGAGCCGAGGCTGGATTCGTCACGGCTTCCTGCTCGGCTGGCATCACGCTTGCCGTGGCCGGGGCGATGACGGGCAGTGACCTCTATGCCGTCGAACGACTGCCGGACACGACGGGCCTGAAGGACGAAGTCCTGATCATGACCGGGCATATGGTGAGCTACGGCGCTCCCGTCGAACAAGGCATTGCGCTCGCTGGCGCCAGGGTGGTGCCGGTCGGGCAGGCCACGAGCGTACGGCCCTATCAACTGGCCGGAGCGATCTCGGAACGGACCGCCGCTGCGGTCTATGTCGTGTCCCATCATACGGTCAGCTATGGGCAGCTCCCGCTCGAGGAGTTCGCCGCCATTTGCCGGGCAAGGGGGGTGCCGGTCATCGTCGATGCCGCTTCGGAATACGACCTCCAGCGCTTCCTGGCCGCAGGCGCGGACATTGCGCTGTATTCGGCTCACAAGTTTCTCGGTGGCCCGACAGCCGGAATCGTCGCCGGTCGCAAGGACCTCGTGCGCGCGGCATTTCTTCAGAACGGCGGCATCGGCCGCGGCATGAAAGTCGGCAAGGAGAGCATCGTCGGCACTATCGCTGCCCTGGAAGCATGGGAGACGCGCGACCATGCCGGCATCCGGGAGCGCGAACAGGCCGCGCTTGCGCTGTGGCGCGAACGACTGGCCGAGAGGCCGGGGATCCGTGTCGAGATTGAGCCTGATCCGACCGACAACCCGCTCGACAGGATCAAGCTCTCGGTCGAACCGCAGGCCGCCCATATCACGGCCTGGGACCTCGCCGATGCGCTCGCACGCGGGGAGCCGCCGGTTATTGTGCGCGATCACGAGGTCGAGCACGGATTCTTCTATCTCGACCCCTGTAACCTTCACCCAGGCCAGGAGAATATCGTCGCCGATCGACTGGCCGCCGAGCTTGGCGCCGCCCTGCGCAGCAATGAGATCATCGCCACGCCGCTGGAGGAACGCCGAAGCCGTCGGGCAGCCTATCTCAGGCGTTGGCCGGATTGATGCCTATCCCGCGGATCGCAGGCTCTGGTGACTGTCGGTGCGTCACGCTTTTAGGTGCAGGCTCACCAGCACGGTGATTTCCGCTCCCGCCGGCAGCGAGACCGCAACACGCAGGAAGTTCCCGAAATGCGCGAGCCGCTGGAAGGTCACGGCGTTCTCGCGCGCAGGCAGATCGAAGAGCGAACCTTCCGGGGCCCAATGCAGCCCGTCGGCCGAAATCTCGATGCGGGCCCGCGGCAGCGCACCCTTCGGTGGCTTGAGGGCCCGCACGAAGATGATGGCTTCCTTGGCCCAGCCGGCCTCGTAGGGCTCGGTTGCGGCCTCGCCCGTCCAGGTTTCGTTGCGGGCGACGATGGCGGTGAGGTTCTCGGGCAGCATCAGAAATCTCCCGACAGGCAAACGGAATCGAGATAGGCGAAGGCGCGCTTGTCGGAGTCGGTTTCGGCGAAGAAGCCGAGATTGAGCATGCACCAGAGGTTCTTCATGGCCGGGATGCGGATCGACTCATAGCTGCTCATGTCGAAGCTGCGGTCGTTCACCTGGAAGCCGGTGGCGCGCATCGTCGCCAGATCGAAGTCGAAGCGCAGATAGTGCCAGTTCACCTTGGTCGGAATCTCGTTGTAGCAGAGCCGCTGCTCGCCGCCCGGCAGGTCCTCCCAGTCGTCCGGCGAGAGATGGTAATGCGAGATCGTCTTGCCGGCGGAGCCGATCGGCTTGATCGGCGTGGTGCGGCGCTTGAACTGCCATTTCTGGACATGCTCGCCGTCGAGCGCATTGAGAAAGCGCAGATGCGGCATCACGCGCTCGCCGCCGGCGCCATGCTGGTCGCCGACTTGGAGATCGTAAAGGAAGCCGAACGAGCGGATGTCGGTTTCGGATAGCTGCAGTTCCGTCGCTTCCGGCTTGAAGCTGAAATAGGCCTCGAGACGAATCGGTCCGGGTTTGCGGAAGGTCAGGCGCTTGATTGCGACGTTCTGCGCGCCCTTCTTCGGCCGTGTCGCGATCTTCAGCGCATAGGAGCCGTCGACGCCGCCATGCGAACCGAAATCCCAGTTTGGCAGCGTCGAGAGCATGGCGTGCGAATGCTGGGCATAGCCCGGCAGCATGGCGTCCAGCGTGTCCTCGTAATTGCCGACGAGCTGGGTCCAGCCGCACATGCCGCGGTCGAAATCGTCGAGGCAGATGATGCGAGGCAAGGGTTCGAAGCGGCTGAGTTGCGGATCCGCCTCGCGGATCGCACGGCGCATGTCGTCGAGTTGGGAGCTGGTCGCGGTCATTGGGCTTACCCCTTCACCGCGCCGGCGGTCAGGCCGGCGACGAGGTGCTTCTGCATGAGGATGACGAAGGCGAGCACCGGCAGCAGCTGGACGGCAGAGGCGGCGAAGAGCACGCCCCATTCGACGCCCTCGACCGCGCCGATCATCTCGGCGACGACCAGCGGCGCGGTCTTGGCCTTGGTCGTGGTGAAGATGAAGGCGAAGAGGAATTCGTTCCAAGCGTAGACGATGACGAAGACCGCGACCGCCAGCATGCCTTGCGCGGCCAGCGGGAAGATGACGCGCCTGATGATCTGGAACTGCGAGGCCCCGTCGATCATCGCCGCCTCGTCGAGTTCACGCGGGATCTGGTCGATGAACGTGCGCATCACGATGGTGCCGAGCGAGACGAAGAAGGTGGCGTAGAGCACGATCAGGATGAGATGCGTGTCGTTGAGCCCGAGCCAGTTGACCACCGGAAAGAGCGGCAGCGTGATCACGATCGGCGGGATCAGGCGAATGAAGATCAGGAAGAAGGCGCTGGCCTGCAGGCCCCTGCTGGCGTGACGGGAATAGGCGAAGCCGGCGAGCAGTGAAACCGTGACGGCAAGCACGGTCGCTCCGGACGTAACCAGGAAACTGTTCCAGAGCCCGTGGAAGAAGTCGCCCCAGCGGCTCCAGAGCAGCTCGTAATTGGCGAGCGTCGGCGTGAAGCTGAACCGCGACGTCAACGAGAAGATGTCCCGGTCCGACTTGAAGGACGACATCACGATCAGCGCGATCGGCAGGATCGACCAGGCGGCGATCGCGAGAACGCCGAAGCCCTTCAGGACCGCAAGGGGGAATGAGCGCTTACGCATTTTTTCTGAACATCTCCCGGTAGAGAGAGCGCAGGTAGAACAGCGCAAGCAGGAGCGAGGCGAGCACCAGCAACCAGCCGGTCGCAGCCGCGGCACCGAAGGAGTTGTACCGGAACGCCTCGAGATAGAGATAGACGGCCATCACCTCGGTGGTCCGGGCGGGACCTCCGCCGGTCATCAGCCAGACCTCTGAGAACAACCGGAAGGCGAAGATGTAGCGGAACAGGGCGGCGATCAGCAGCGCCGGCATCAGGAGTGGCAAGGTGATGCGGCGGAACGCGGTCCAACCCGTTGCGCCATCGATGGCGCCCGCCTCATAGAGCTCGTCCGGGACGGAGAGCCTTGCGGCGTAGATGATGATGAAGCTGAATGGTAGGTGCAGCCAGATCGAGAGCAACGAGACCATGAAGAGGCCATGCGACGGCTTCACCGCCCATTCGATCGGTGGTAGGCCGAACCATGCGAGCGCCTGGCTCATCATCCCGACATCGGGCTCGAACAGATAGCGCCACATCACCACCGCCGAGACCTCGCTGACCGCATAGGGGGCGAGCACGATGGCGAGCAGGAGCGCCCGGAAGGGCACCCCGGAGGCGAAGAACAGCGCCATGAGCAGGCCGAGCAGCAGCTCGACATGCACGACGACGGCGACGACGATGACCGTGTTGATCAACGCCCGCCAGAAATACGGGTCGCCGAGCACCTTGGCGTAGTTGGCGAGGCCGACGAAGCTGGCTGCCTGACCGAAGGAGGATTGGTTCAGGCTGAGCCAGAACACATAGATCGCCGGCAGGAAGATGATACCGCCGACCATCAGCTGGACCGGGCTGACGAGGGCGAGGGCAGAGAGGGGCGTGCGACTGGCCATGATGCTCAGGCGATACGGTGGCGCGCGAGCATCTCGCGGTCGATTTCGATGCCGAGGCCGGGACCTTGCGGCACGTCGAGCATACCGTCGACGAGCTGATGCCCTTCGCCGACGACCGGTGTGGTGAAGCTGTCGCGCAGCGGATTGGCGTAGACCATGCACTCGAAGGTCCGCAGGCTCTCGGCCGCGGCGGCGAGCTGCAGGCTGGCGGCAACACAGATTGCGCCGGACCAGCCGACATGGGGGGCATAGGCCGTGTTGAAACTCGCGGCGAGTTCAGCGATGCGCCAGGTCTCGGTGATGCCGCCCGAGCGTGTGACGTCCGGCTGGATCAGGCCGAGCGAGCGGTCCTGCAGCATCATGAGGGCCTCGCTGGCGACATAGTMGCTCTCGCCCGCCGCGAGCCGGATCGGCAAGTGTTGGGCGAGGCGCGCATAGCCTGCGCGATCATGCGGCGCGATCGGCTCCTCGAAGAAGCCGTAGCCGAGATCGGCCAGCGCCCGTCCGACGATCATGGCGTCGTCGACGTCATAGGCCCAGTTGGCGTCGACATAGAGGGCGATATCGTCCCCGGCGAGCTGGCGGATGAATTTGGCGCGCGCGATCGCGTCTTTCAGGGGATGGCCGAGCTTGACCTTGATCTCGCGGAACCCGGCCGTCAGCGCCGCTGCGACCTCTGCTTCCACCGTCGCATCGTCGAGCCAGTTGATCGATGAGGCATAGGCCGGCACGCGGAGCCGCCCCATGCCGCCGAGCAGCTTGTGGATCGGTGCGCCGGCGGCTTTGCCGGCAATATCCCAGAGAGCGATGTCGATCGCGGATATCGCTTCGACCAGTTGCCCGCCAGGCCGCCCGGAGAGGGCATGGCGCATCAACTTCCACAGGGCCCGCCGGTCTGCGGGATCCTTGCCGATCAGCCGCGGGCTCAGCGCATCGTCGATCAGGCGCGCATAGCCGGCGGCTCCGCGGCGCGCGAGCGCCTCGCCGTAGCCGGTGATGCCGTCGCTGGTCGTGACCTCGACGACAACGAGCTCGATCGCGGGATAGTCACCTTGCGAGGTGCGTTGCGTCTTCTCGAGGGTCGCCCGCAGGGGATGGGACTCGATCCTGGCGATGCTGCGGCCGGTCATCTGGTATCGGTCCCTGGTTTGCGGGAAGGCTGATCAACCTAACTGATAGGTTGATCAGTTGCAAACCTGCTCTGTATCTGTCAATCATGAAAGTGGAGGATGCGAATGACCGAAGCCGCGACACTGCCCGAGATCGACAGCGACCCGTTCGGCGCCTCCGATGTCGTGCCGACGCGGCTGGGCGATGCGTTGATCGCGCGCATCACCCAGGCAATCCATGATGGCAGGCTGAAGCCCGGCGACGCGCTTCCATCCGAGGCGCGCCTTGCCGCATCTTTCGGAGTCAGCAAACCGATCGCGCGCGAGGCGATCCGCCAGCTCGCAGCCATGGGCGTCGTCAACATCCAGCAGGGCAAGGTCACGCGTGTCCAGGCGCTCGATGCCGCTCCGCTCGATCGCTTCTTTCGCTTCGCCGTGAGAGGCAGCAAGACCGGGCTCACCGAGGCTGTCGAACTGCGCCGCATCCTCGAGCCGCCGATCGCGCGTTATAGCGCCGAGCGTCGCTCGCCCGCCGATATCGAGCGCCTGACTGGCATCCTCGTGCGCATGGAGGCGTCGCTCGGCGACGTGCCGCGCTGGATCGAGGCCGATCTCGATTTTCACGAGGCGATTGCCGCCTCCGCCGGCAACCGGCTGCTTGATCTCCAGATCCAGGGCCTTCGTCCGGTGATCCGTGAAGTGATGGAGATCTTCAATTCGCGCAGCGCCCGCACGCAGGCCGATTGGCGCAAGACCTATGAGCGCCATGTCCGCGTTGTCGAAGCGATCCGCGCCGGCGACGCCGAGGCGGCGGAAATGGCCATGAACAAGCATTTCGAAGCGGCTGAAGCCGCCATCGCGGAACTCGCGACACTCGGGGAGGATAATCATGACGGCAGGAACAGGGTTGGACCGTAGGCAGCTCCTGGGCGGCTTCATCGGCCTGAGCTTTGCCGGCGCCGCTCCGGCCTTCGCGCAGCAGGGCGGCCCTTTCAACGTCTTTGCGCACCGGGTGATGCAGACCGTCGCGACCGGTGCACAAGGCGGCGACATCACGAAGGATTGGGCGCAGAAGAATGGTGCCACGATCCAGTGGACGACCTTTGATACCGGACCGTTGCAGGAGCGGCTGTTTCGCGAGGCAAGCCTCTCCGAAAGCACCGTCGATGTCGGCTTCGTGCTGAACACGCAGGTGATCCCACGCGCCGCCAACCTGTTCGAGCCGCTCGATGGCTACATGAGCCGCGATCCCCTGAACGCAATCAAGCTGCTGCGCGAGCTCTTCGAGGCCGGTGCCTTCCCGCGCAATTTCGCGACGCTCTCGCCCGAGGACGTCAATGTCTGGATGCAGACCGGGCGTGCCGCGATGAGCCTGCAGAGCATGGGCCGCAATCGCATCTACAACGACCCGCAGAAGWCGAAATTTCCCGGCAAGATCAGAACGGTCGCCGTCCCCGCCTCGAAGACGCTGGCCGGAAAATATGACGCTGCGCCAGCCAAKGTCGAGTTCTGGGGCATGGTCATCCCGAAGAACGCGAAGCGCAAGGATCTCGCCTGGAGCTTCATCAAGGCGATGACCGCGAAGGATGCGACCCTGAAGGCTGCCCTCAACGGCAATGGCCCGGCGCGCGCCTCGACCTATGCCGATGCCGGCTTCGCCAACACCGTTCCCTATGCGGCGGAAGAGCTGAAGGTGCTCAAGGTCGCCCGTGTGCCGCTGCCGGCCTTCGACGAGGCGGCTCGTGCCGGCGACCTGTTCAAGGAAGAGGCCGAAGCCGCCGTGCTGGGCATGAAGACGCCGGAGGAGGCCATGTCCTCGCTCGTCAAGCGCGTGCAGCCCCTGCTGCCGGCCTGAACCATCTCTGACAATCGCGCGGCACAGCGCGGAGCACCATCGGGAGGAACGCCATGGACAATCGCACTCTTTCGCGCCGCCGCTTCGGACTGCTCGCCAGCGGAGCGGCCGCGTCGCTGGCCTTGCCGACAGGCGCCATGGCTCAGGCCCGGACGGTGACCGCACTCGGGCACCGTGTCCATCAGACCTCGGCCACGATGGGCCCGGGCGGCGATGCCACCGAAGCCTGGCGCAAGCAGGCAGGCGCGGCGGTCAACTGGGTCACCTTCGGCGATGTCAACGCCATCCATGAGCGCCTCTTGCGCGAGGTGACGCTGACCGAGACCTCAATCGATCTCGCCTACCTGCTCAATGGCCGCGCCGTACCGCGCAATCTCAAGCTGTTCGAGCCGCTGGATGCCTTGCTGAAGGATGCGCCGGTCGAGGACTTCGCCGATTTCGCGCCGGGACTGGTCGAGCCGTTGAAGGTCGACGGCGCCCTGCACGGTATACCGGTTCGCCACGCCACCAATGCGCTGATCTATAACGAGGCGCTGCTGGAAGAACGCGGCATCACCAAACTGCCGGCCACCTTCGAGGAACTGATCGAGGTGGCGCGCAAGCTGACCTTCAAGCGCGAGGACGGCACGCAGGTCAACGGCCTCGCCTTCACAGCGGTCTTTGCCTCCAATTTCCTGACCCTCGCCCGCTGTCTTGGTGGCGACTACATGACCAGCGACGGCAAGCTCGTGGCGGCAGAGGCGCCAATGGTGAAGGCCCTGACGGTGCTTGCCGATCTCTACAAGGCGGGCGCGCTGCCGCGCAATTTCGCGACCGTCAACAACGAGGAGATCACCACCTGGATGCAGCAGGGCAGGGCGGCAATGACGATCAACCCCTTCGCCCGGCTGGTGACCTATAACGATCCGGCCAAGGGCAAGTATGGCGGGCGCTTCAAGTCGCTGCTGCCGCCGATGGCCTCCGACCTTGTCGGCAAGGTCGCGTTTGCGCCGACAGTCGAGTTCTGGTCGCTGGTGATCCCGAAGAACAGCAGGCAGAAGCCGCTGTCCTGGGATCTCATCCGGGCTCTCTCGTCGAAAGCCGGCACCAAAGCGATGGCCCTGAATGGCAACGGCCCGGTCCGGATCTCGACCTATGCCGATCCGGCGCTGATTGCAGCAATGCCTTATGCGGCCGACGAGGCGGCAGCGCTCAAAGCCTCTCGCATTCACCTGCCGGCTTTCGACGAGCAGGCGCGCGCCCATGATATCTTCATCGAGGAGACGCAGGCCGCAGTGCTCGGCATCAAGCCGCCGCAACAGGCCATGGACGACGCGGTGAAGCGCGTTCGCCCGCTGCTCGGCTAGGCGGATGGCAGGGCTTCATGGGCGCGTCGCCCTGGTCACCGGCGCGGCGCGGGGGATTGGCTTGGCCGTGGCATCGGAACTGGCCCGGGCCGGTGCGCATGCCGTGCTGCATGATCGCGATGCGGCCGCAAACGAGGCGGCCCTCTTGCCGCTGCATGCGACCGGGCTGAAGGCGAGCGGCCTGATCGCGGATCTTGCGGACCCGGCAATGCCTGGGCGAATGCGTGATGACCTGAATGCTCAGGGCCTCGTTCCCGACATCCTGGTGCTGTGTGCTTCGGTCGAGATCAGGGAGCGGTGGGACGCTGTCAGTRATCGTGCCCTGGCGGTGCAGAGCGAAGTCAATYTCCACGCCACGGTCCGCCTGATCCAGGCCTTCCTGCCCGGCATGATCACGGGCGGCTTTGGCCGGGTGATCGCGATCGGCAGCGTCCAGGAGGCCAGGCCCAATGCCGATTGCCTTTACTATGCCGCCACCAAGGCGGCCCAGACCAGCGTGATCCTGAATCTCGCGCGCACCGTCCGGGCGCCGGACGTCACCTTCAATGTGATCAAGCCGGGCGCGATCCTGACCGATCGCAACCGCGCCGTGCTGACCGACGCGGTCTATGAGGCGGCGGTCCTGGAG
>NZ_JBFTZN010000057.1:0-25031 GCF_056406775.1 Allobosea sp. P1_A7 | reverse complement strand
CAAGAGCACTGCCCCGGGGGGCAGAGGCTAGAGCGCCGCAACGCGAAGGGAAAGCGTCATCGGCCAGGCTGCCTCGGTATTCGTTGCGGGGACATCCCTTGCCAGGAGAGCCGACCAGCGCACCGGCAGTCGCCCCTCTTACCCAAAGGTCAGATGCCGAATAGCACCGGCGGCGCGCAATTCCGGTGCACGGAAACTATCGGGCAAGCGTGCAGGCTTGGCAGCGGTTGCCGCGGCGTCTCTAGGATAGCCACGCCCACTTTCCGATTCGCTGGCCTGGCCTACCCCGGAGAACTGACGATGAACCGGGGACTTTTGCTCGCCCTGATGGCAGCGAGCGCGCCGATCGCGATCGCCACTGCGAGCGCGCAGGATGCCGAGGAGCTCTCGAAACAGCTGCAGAACCCGGTCGCGAGCATGATCAGCGTACCGATCCAAAGCAATTTCCAGTTCCGTGGCGGGCCTGATCGGGATGGCTTTTCGTCGACCAGCAACTTCCAGCCGGTCATCCCTGTGTCGTCGAACCAGGACTGGAACCTGATCGTCAGGACAATCCTGCCCGTCATACACCGTGAAAGTTACGGCCCGGCCGATGGTGTGGGCCTCGGCGACACCACCCAGAGCTTCTTCTTCACGCCGAAGAACCCGAAGAACGGCTTCGTCTGGGGTATCGGGCCGGCCTTCATGTGGCCGACGGCAACAAGTGACCGCTTCGGCTCGGGCAAATGGGGAGCGGGGCCGACCGCCCTGATGCTGGTTCAGGACGGAGCAAGGACAGTCGGCGGGCTGGCCAATCATATCTGGTCCTATGCCGGCCCCGAAGGACGCAAGGATGTCAGTGCGACGTTCCTGCAGCCCTTCCTGTCTTACAGCCTCGGCCAGGGCCTCAGCCTCTCCCTCAATACGGAAGCAAGTTACGACTGGATCGCCCGGCAATGGACGGTTCCGATCAATGTCGGCGTCGGCCAGGTGTTCAAGGTCGGCAATCAGGCGATGAGCGCCGGACTAGGCTTCCAGTACTATGCGGTCAGACCGACCGAAGGGCCGCGCTGGGGCGTTCGTGCCACGCTGACCTTCCTCCTCCCGGAGAAATAGGAGCGAAACGCGCGGGCGTCCGGCTTGCTGCGGACGGAGGCGTTGGGCATCCTTTCCCGATGGCGGGGATCTGCATCTACGGCGCCGGTTCGGTCGGCTGTTATGTCGGCGGGCGACTGCTGGCGGCTGGCGCCGATGCATCGCCTCCGAGATTCGCCAGCATGGCCTTGCTCTGTCGCATTACCAGGGTGGACCCTGGCAGCTCCCGCCATCGACCATCRACTTCTCGACCGATGCCGGGGCTGCAAAGGCAGCTGGGCTGGTACTGGTGACCGTGAAGTCGGCTGCGACACGTGCTGCTGCTGCCGAACTCACAACGGTTCTCCGCCCCAAGACCATCGTCATCAGCTTCCAGAACGGCCTGGGCCATGCCGACCGTCTGCGTAGCGCCTTGCCAGCCCGAACTGTGCTGGAGGGCATGGTCCCGTTCAATGTGGTGGCGTCGGGGCCAGGCACCTTCCATCAGGCGTCGCAGGGCGCGCTTGCAGTCAAGGCGCATGCGGAGCTTGCTCCCTATCTTGCAGCCTTCACAGCCGCCGGGCTGCCGCTCAGCCAGTACCCGGACATCGTGCCGGTTCAATGGGCAAAACTGCTGTTCAATCTCAACAACTCGATCAACGCACTCGCCAACGTCCCGCTGAAGGAAGAACTGTCGCAACGCGCCTACCGGCGTTGCCTTGCTCTGGCACAAGCGGAGGCCCTCGCCCTGCTGGAACGCTCAGGCATTCGTCCGGCCCGGCTGACGCCATTGCCCGCCAGCTGGCTTCCGCGGCTGCTCGATGCGCCTGACTGGCTGTTTGCAAGGCTAGCGAGCAAGATGTTGACGATCGACCCGGTCGCGCGCTCCTCGATGGCGGATGATCTTGCAGCTGGCCGCCCGACCGAGATCGACTGGATCAATGGCGAGGTGCTGCGCTTGGCCGAGCAGCACGGAACACGCGCGCCAGTGAACGAGCGGCTGCATGCATTAGTGCAGGTGGCCGAGAGGAGCACCACGCGCCCGAACTGGTCCGGAGAATCCCTGCTCGCGGAACTGCTGCAGGCGGCAGGCGCGTAGGAGAAGGGGTCCTTCGGCAATAGCCGGTGGGAATGAACGTGCGTCGCCGCTCAGGCGCTACCGGTCACCGGAGCGTAGGCTGCGGCGTCCAGTGGCCGGCCGAGCAAATAGCCCTGCGTCGAGTCGCAACCCTCGCAGATCAGGAAGTCGAGCTGTTCGGGCGTCTCGACGCCCTCCGCGACCACCTCGATGCCCAGCGCCTGCCCAAGCTGGATGATGGCGCGGGTGATCGCAACGGCTTCGAGCGTGACGCCGAGCGTTGCGACGAAGCTGCGATCGATCTTCAACGTCGTCAGAGGAAAGCGGTGAAGATAGGACAGCGACGAATAGCCGGTGCCGAAATCATCGAGCGCGATCCGCACGCCAAGTGCGCGCAGGCGCGACAGGGTTGCCATGGCGCGATCGGCATCGGTGACCATCACCCCCTCGGTGATCTCGAGTTCCAGTCGCTCCGGATCGAGGCCGGTCTCCCTCAGCACCTCCTCCACGAGGCCGGGAAGCGCGTCAGCCGCGAATTCGAGCGGAGAGATGTTGACGGAGATCCGGAGAGGCTCTTTCCAGCGTACCGCTTCGCGGCAGGCCGCGCGAAGGACGTGAGCCCCGAGCGCGGCGATAAGCCCGCCCTCTTCCGCTGCTGGGATGAACAACGAGGGTGAGACGACACCACGTGAAGGATGGCGCCAGCGTGCCAATGCCTCGAACCCGACGACGCTGCCATCCGCCCGGAACTGCGGCTGATAATGCAACAGGATCGCCCCGGTCTCGATGGCCTGGCGCAGATGCGCGCGCAGGTCGAGACGTTCGCGCTCGCGCTCCTGCTCGGCAAAGTCAAACATCCGGATACGGCTGCGCCCTTCGGTCTTGGCGAGACGCAAGGCCGCATTGGCGGCGTCGAGCAATCCGCTTTCGCTGTCGCCGTCCTCGGGGAAGCGGGCACAGCCTATGCTGACGCTCACCGCGTGACGGGCCGTTCCGTTGATGAAATCCGCCTCCAGGGCAAAGCGCACTTGCTCGGCCTGCAAGAGACCATGCTCCCCACCAGGGGAGTGTCGCGAGACCAGGACGAATTCGTCGCTGCCCATTCGCGCCGCGAAGCTGCCCTCGATCGATCCCAGGCGCCTGGCGAGTTCGATCAGGAGGCCGTCTCCAGTCGCCTGGCCATACTCCTCGTTGAAACACTTGAAGCGGTCGGGATCGATCCGCATCACAAGGAAGCTCTCGCCTTCATGCTTCGCGCGTTCCATGCGCTCGGCCAGATAGGAGCGAAGGGCGAAACGGTTCGGGAGCCCCGTCAGGGCATCGTTGCGGGATAGATGGGCGATCTTCTTCTCGGCATGCTTTCGCTCGCTGATGTCGACCAGCAGATTGARGCCCCCGACGAGCCTGCCGCTGGCATCGAAGAGCGGGGTCGGAAATGGCATGAATGGGATGCAGCTCCCATCCGGCCGCTCGGCCTGCGCCTCGACGCCCCGGATGGGCCGGCCCTCGCGCAGCGCAATCGCCATCGGGCACTGGTCATGCGGCAGATACTCACCGTCCTTGGTCAGCAAGCGGTGCGAGATGCACCAGAAATCCCCGCCAAGGCGCGGCTCACGGCCGGCGAACTCGGCGGCAGCGCGATTGAAGTAGGTCAGGCGCCCATCGGCATCCGTGACATAGACGGCAGCAGGAAGCTGATCGAGGACGCTCGCCAGCCAGGCGTTATCCGCAGCGCGAGAGCCCAGCAGCGGCATTGCAGCAACGAAGGGCGCAAGATCCACGCCGCTCCCGGCGAAAGTCGCAAGCGCGGATATCACGGCGCCCGCTGCGTTTGCGAGGCGTGATCAAGAGCTTCTGGGTCAGCCGCAGCTCGATGCATCGAGAATTCCGTGTCGCCTCGTTCTGTGGTCACTGAGCGATGACAGCACGGAGATGCCAATAAAAGATTAAGCCCCCGATCAAATGGGATGGAGAAATGCGACGCGCAGAACTAACAAGAACAAAAAACCCAGATTTACAGGTCTAACACAATGAAAAATATCGTATAATGTCAAATCTATACGAAATTACCGGAGAATAAATTCAGATCAAAAGCAAAAACGTCGCAAAGTAAGGCGCAATAATCATTGGAATAGCGAAAATTCTATTTGAAAATGGCTTCACCCTGCTCATCGATGAGCTGCTGCCCCTTCAACAAGGTGAAGTCGGCGGCCTCCGCCACACCAGGGAAACGATCCGCCCGCACGAAGCGATGCGTCTTCAGGTCACCACCGACATCCTTCTCGATGACGCCGCAAAGCTGATACTGCCCGCCCTCCTGGTAAGGCGTGGCGTGAATCGTGAAGCCTCTGTGCTCCAAGGTCTTGAGCGGTCCAGGGGCCGGTTTCTCGGCCTTCTCACCAAGGCCGAACAGGGATTTCAGGAATGACATGGGGCCTCCATCGCGATCTCGATCTCTATAGGGCAGAAACAGCCCGAGAGGGAGCCAGCCTCGTGCATCTTCACATATATTGAGCGACGCGGGCGCTCCTCAGCGATTGTACAACTCGCCATCGCGCCCGTCCCCTTGCCTCCTTGCCACACATGGCGTTTAGTACCATACTGTATGGTATTAAACGAACATCGAGAGCACTCGGATGAATGGTTGGTTCCTGGGCGCTGCAGCGATCGCAGTCTTGACGTGCGTGATCCATGTCTGGCTCGGTGGGCGCGAAGTTGCCCGGCCGCTCCTTGCCTCCGGCGGGTTGGGCAAGGTGCCCAAATTCACCAACTATTATTGCTGGCACCTGGTCACGATCGTGCTGGCGGGGCTCGCGCTCGCCTTCGGCCTCGTTGCCTGGCACGCAGGCAGCCGCGACCTTGGGGCGTTTGCGACAGCGTGCGCTGGACTCTTCGCCCTCTGGAGCCTGGCCATGATCCGGCGCTTCCGGCTGAGACCCACTCATTTCCCGCAATGGGCCCTGTTCATACCCATGGCCATCTGCGGCGCACTGGGTTTGTGGTGGTGAAGGCGGCCGCCCGCCGTTTCTCGCAGAAGGATTGGCTCGACCTCGGCCTCGAGGCGCTTGCGGAAGCCGGCCCCGCCGGCGCGACCATCGAAGCGCTCTGCCGACGCGGCGGCAAGACGAAGGGATCATTCTACGCGCATTTCGCGACGAGCGAGGCCTATCTCACCGCACTCGCGGAGCATTGGCGCGAGGCTTACACCCGCCGGCTCGTCGAAGCCGCCGATACCGGCGAACAGCCCGACGCGAGGCTCTCCCTCCTCGACCAGATGGCGCTGCGCCTCGACAGCCGCGTCGAGCAAGGCATGCGCCGGCTTGCCGCCAACGACACCGCCGTGATGCGCGTTTGCACCGAGGTGGACCGTGAACGCATCGCCTATCTCGCCCGTCTGCACCGGGCCTCCGGACGCTTCGATGACCAGAATGCGCTCGCTCTCGCTCGTCTCGAATACGCAGCCTTCATCGGCTTCCAGCAGATCGACACAGGCGCCGGCAGCGCGGGCGCAGCCGAGAGTTATCGGCTGCTCCTCAAGCTGACCGGCAGAACCTGACCACCGCTTGGTGAAGGGCTGGACCTTGATCTCACCGTTCAGTGATCCCCCCATCGACTTTCGGCGTTTCTTGAAAGCAGGCAACCCGGATCCCACGTTTTAAGGGTTCAGGGCGACCGTCGTGCCCCTTGACGCCAGGTTCTTCTCTCGCGGCGTCTCTGAATAGGGAGATGGCCATGAGACGGATCAGGACGCTGTCGCCCCTGCTGCTCGCACTCGCTACACTGAGTTACGCGGGTACTGCGCAAGCACAGGCGCCGCCAGGGCCGCCTTGCGCAGCGCGAAGCGAAGTCGTCGGGCATTTGCGCGACATTTACGGCGAACACCTCGTCGGAAACGGTCTCGCCGAGGGCGGCTATATACTTGAGCTCTTTACGGGCCCGGCCGGCAGCTGGACCGTTTTTGCGACCACGCCCGAAGGCATGAGCTGCCTGATTTCGGCAGGCAACTCATGGGAGCCGCTACCAAGGCCCGACATCTTCGCCGGCCGCTGAATCGGAAGGGGAATGCGGTGCTTGGCAGGAGGCCAGGCAGCGGTTAGAAGGCCGCATCGCTCCAGGGAGTGGTCGTAAGCGTCTCACGTCAAGCAACGCATCCACCTCGGCGTTGCCGATGGATGCCGAAGGCGCCTCCCCAAGCGACACCGCCTGTCCTGCGAGCTTGTTCTCCATGTCTTCGACTGACGTCTCACGCCCGCGCCGCAAGCTGCCGGCGCGATATGCCGGCATCGTCATGCCCTTCATCCTGTCGATCGTAATGACCTTCATCGTCTCAGGCATCTCGACATTGAAGGCGCTCGGTCCTTCCATGACCGCGCTTCAGACTTGGCCCGCCTCCTGGGGCCTGTCCTGGCTGGTCGCATTCCCGACTCTGCTTGTCGTGCTGCCCCTCGTGCGACGGCTCGTGGCACTTGTCGTCGCCACGCCCAGCCAGGGCTGAAGCCCCCTCAAAAGGAAAGGGCGGCTCGCGCCGCCCTTCGCTGATCCCGAGTGCTGAGTTCAGTTGTCGAGGAAGCTGCGCAGCTTCCGCGACCGGCTTGGGTGCTTGAGCTTGCGCAGCGCCTTGGCTTCGATCTGACGGATACGCTCGCGCGTCACCGAGAACTGCTGGCCGACCTCTTCGAGAGTGTGGTCGGTGTTCATGCCGATACCGAAGCGCATGCGCAGCACACGCTCCTCGCGCGGCGTGAGCGAAGCGAGCACCCGCGTTGTCGTCTCGCGCAGGTTTGACTGGATCGCCGCGTCGATCGGCAGGATCGCGTTCTTGTCTTCGATGAAGTCGCCGAGATGCGAATCTTCCTCGTCGCCGATCGGCGTTTCCAGCGAGATCGGCTCCTTGGCGATCTTCAGCACCTTGCGCACCTTTTCGAGCGGCATGGCGAGCTTCTCGGCCAGTTCCTCAGGCGTCGGCTCGCGGCCGATCTCGTGCAGCATCTGGCGCGAGGTCCGGACGATCTTGTTGATCGTCTCGATCATGTGCACCGGGATGCGGATGGTGCGGGCTTGATCGGCGATCGAGCGCGTGATCGCCTGCCGGATCCACCAGGTCGCGTAGGTCGAGAACTTGTAGCCGCGACGATACTCGAATTTGTCGACGGCCTTCATCAGGCCGATATTCCCCTCCTGGATCAGGTCGAGGAATTGCAGGCCGCGGTTCGTGTACTTCTTGGCGATCGAGATCACGAGACGCAGATTGGCCTCGATCATCTCCTTCTTCGCCTGCCGGGCTTCGCGCTCGCCCTTCTGGACCATCAGCACGATCTTGCGGAATTCCTGGATCTCCAGGCCGGTCTCGGAGGCAAGCGTGTGGATGTCCTCGCGCAGCTCCTTGATCCGGTCCTTCTCGGACCCGACGAATTCGCGCCAGCCGCGCGAACCAAGCTTGGAGACGCGCAGGACCCATTTGGGGTCGAGCTCGCCGCCGACATGCTGCTTGAGGAAATCGTCGCGCGCGACGCCATAAGTCTCGGCCAGGCGGAGCAGGCGCGTCTCATGCGAGATCAGGCGCTTGTTGATGTCGTAGAGCTGCTCGACAAGCGCTTCGATGCGGTTGTTGTTGAGCGAGAGCGACTTCACCGCAGTGATGATGTCGTCCTTGAGCTTCTTGTACTTGCGATCCTGCGACGGCGAGAGCTTGGTGTTCTCCAGCCGGTTGGCGATATCCTGGTCCTGCAGGCGCCGCAGCTTCTTGTAGTTGTCGGCGATCGAATCGAAGGTCTCGAGCACGCGCGGCTTCAGCTCGGCTTCCATTGCCGAAAGTGAAACGTTGTTCTCGATGTCGTCGTCATCCATCTCGGGCGGCGGTTCGCCACCCTCGCCACCGAAGGCTGGCGGGCTGCCTGCCGGCTGGCCTTCGCCTTCTTCACCCTCTTCACCCGGCAGCTGCACCGGATTCTTGCCGTCGGGACCGGCATAAGTGGCTTCGAGATCGATGATGTCGCGCAGCAGAACCTTGCCGTCGACCAGTTCGTCCCGCCAGATGATGATGGCCTGGAAGGTCAGCGGGCTTTCGCAGAGCCCGGCGATCATCGCCTCGCGGCCGGCCTCGATGCGCTTGGCGATCGCGATTTCGCCTTCGCGCGACAGGAGCTCGACCGAGCCCATCTCGCGCAGATACATGCGGACCGGATCGTCCGTGCGCTCGGTCGGCTCGAGATTGCGCTTGACCTCGACCGGCAGCGCCGAACGGGAGGTCTCGACGAGATCGCCCTCGCCTTCCTCGTCGTCGCCGCCGCCGTCCTTGCCGCGCTGGGCGCGCTCCTCGCCGGCGGCCTCGGGATCTTCGTTGTCGACGACGTTGATGCCCTGCTCGCTGAGCTGGCCAAGCACGTCCTCGATCTGCTCCGAGGAGAATTCCTCGGAAGGCAGGACTTCGTTCAGTTCGTCATAGGTGACATAGCCGCGCTTCTTGGCGAGCTTGATCATCCGGCGTACGGCCTGATCCGTCAGATCCAGCAGCGGCCCATCAGTGGTCGGGGGGGCTTCCGGTGCGACCTGATCGGTCTTTTCCCGTTCGCTCGCTTTAGTCGCCATCAATCAGCGCTCCGCACTCTCGCGTGGCAGGAGGCGCGAAGTGCCCCATGTCGACGCATAAAAGGGCGGCGCGGCCGCTGGTCCGGCGCGCTCACCCCACCCAAATCATCTCGACCAGATGGACCCGATCCTCCTTAGGAATCGTGAACCATCCATGCCCCGTGCGACAGTGACGACGACAGCGAAAGCTATGTTCCGATCAATCACCTGCCATGGCCTCGGTGCCCTCGAGGTTCTCGAGCCGGGCCTTGACGTCTTTGATCCAGGCGAAATTTGCTTCAGTCGCTTCGTCAGCCAGTGCGCGCTCGGCTGCCTTCAACTCGCTATGTAACGTTCGCGCGCGATGATGCAAGACGATTGCCTGACGAATCGATTCAAAAACTGATTCCGGATCAGCCGCTTGGGCGAGTTTCAGCCGCTCGGCCGGACCTGTGACGGCCATCAGCGCAGCCCTTGCTTCCTGGACCCTCGGCTGGTCGAGCCGATTCGCCAGGGCATCCTGATCCAGCCCGTCGCCGAAGGCGGCATCGAGCAGCACCTGCCTGAAACGCTCGGCCGCCATGCCGTCGAGCGAAAGCTCCGACAATTCATCGGCGCAACGCAGGATCAATCCGGAATGGCTCGCCAACGCCAGCAGGATAAAGGCCTCGCGCTTATCCTCGCCGCGCCCTTGCGACACGATGCGCGAGCGCGAAAGCTGCGAGCTTGCCCTCAGCGGCACGGCCTGGCGGTTCGCACCGCCGCCACCACCGCCCTGCCCGCGATTGCCGGCGCCGCCCCGCCCCCGTTGCTGCCCGCCTCCACCGAAATTCCTTTCGGCGCGGGCAGGAGCAGCACTGGTGAAGAGCTGAGACAGCCGCTCTTCCATCTCGATGCGATAATGGCGCCGCGTCACCTCGTCGCGGATATGTCCGAGCGCCTCCTTCAGCCGACGTTCGAAGGCCGCCCGGCGCTCGGGCGTATCGAGCGACCCGGCTTCGACCTCGCGGTTCCAGAGCATGTCGACCAGCGGCCGCGCCGCCTTGAGCACCTCGGCAATCGCGACCTTGCCGCCGGAGCGTGCCAGGTCATCCGGGTCCTGCCCGTCCGGCAACAGGGCGAAGGCGAGCGACTTCCCGGGCTCGAGCAGCGGCAAGCCGATATCGATCGCTCGGCTCGCGGCCTTGCGCCCGGCCTTGTCGCCGTCCAGGCAGATCACAGGCTCGTCGGCCATGCGCCAGAGCAGGCCGATCTGGTCCTCGGTCAGCGCCGTGCCARGCGGGGCAACGACCTGTGGGAAGCCCGCCATCGTCATGGCGATGACGTCGACATAGCCTTCGACCACGATGACCTGCCCGACATCATGAGCGGCCTTGCGGGCATTGTGGTGGTTGAACAGCAGGCGGCCCTTGTGGAAGAGCGGCGTCTCCGGCGAATTCAGATATTTGGCGGAAACCTCGGCACTCATCGCACGGCCGCCGAAGGCGATGACCCGCCCGCGTGCATCGTGGATCGGGAACATGATCCGGTCGCGGAAGCGATCATAGGGCACGGCGATCTCATCGCCATGGATCAGCAGCCCGGCCTCCATCATCAGGGCGGCATCGACCCCCTTGCCTGCCAGATGGTCGCGCAACGCGAAGCGGTCTGGCGGCGCGTAGCCGATGCGAAACTGTCTCCTCGGCTCTCCGTCGAGGCCGCGGCCCGACAGATAGCGCCGCGCCGCGCCGCCACGCTCGGCTGCCAACTCGGCTTCGAAGAAGCACGCAGCAAGCTCCACGACCTCGTGGAGCCCCTTGCGTCTCTCCTCCTGGACCTGCGCCTCATGCGTCACGGTCGGCAGGATCACGCCGGCCTGAGAGGCCAGCTTCTCGACCGCTTCAGGGAAGGAGAGCCCTTCGRTCTCCATCACGAACTTGAAGATGTCGCCGTTCTTGCCGGAGGAGAAATCGAAGAAGGAGCCCTTCTGGTCATTGACGAAGAAGGACGGTGTCTTCTCGGCATTGAAGGGCGAAAGCCCCTTCCATTCCCGCCCGGCCTTGGCGAGGCGCACGCGTTTGCCCACGACCGCCGAAACCGGCAGCCGCGCCTTGATCTCCTCAAGGACGGATGGGGGGAACTTCATGGCTTCCTATGTGGGGCCTGGCGCACAGGAAGCCAATCGCCGATCCGCAAGCGGACCGGCTTATCGGCTCTATCCACAGCACCGGCGCCCCCGGCACTCGCTTGCGATCAACCGCCGAGCGCAGCCTTCACCAGACCGCTCGCCTTGGCGAAGTCCATCTGGCCCGCGTAATTCGCGCGCAGGATCGCAATGACCTTGCCCATGTCCTTGACCGAGGCCGCGCCGCTCTCGGTCACTGCAGCCGCAATCGCCGCCTTCACCTCGTCCTCATCCATCTGCTTCGGCAGATAGGCGGAGATGACGTCGACCTCGGCACGTTCGCCGGCAGCAAGCTCCGGACGGCCATTGGCGTCGTAGATCGCGATCGATTCCTGGCGCTGCTTGATCATCTTCTGCAGCAGAGCGAGGATTTCGTCGGCAGAGGCCTCGCCCTTGCCGGCGCCGCGCGCCTCGATGTCCTTGTCCTTCAAGGCGGCCTGGATCAGGCGGATCGCGCCGACCTTGCTCTTCTCGCCGGCCTTCATCGCTTCTTTCAGCTCGCTGGTGAAGCGCTCGCGCAGGCTCGTCATGTTCGTCATTCCCTTTTCTTGTATCAGGCCGGCGCAGGCCTCGATTGACGACGTGGACCGGCGTCTTTAAGGCTCGCGTTCCAGATCGGCGGAGCGCGAAGCCGCTGCCCCGCCCCACACATTGCCGCCTCGTCGCGGCCTGGACGAGACATAGACATGACCGCTCCCGAAGGAAACCCCGCCACCGGCGGCTGGACAGAACCGCGCGCGACCGCTCTCCTCGTGCTGGCCGACGGCACCGTGCTGGAAGGCTTCGGCCTCGGCGCCGTCGCTGAAGCGCCGGGCGAGGTCTGCTTCAACACGGCGATGACCGGTTATCAGGAAATCCTGACCGACCCGTCCTATGCAGGGCAGATCATCACCTTCACCTTCCCCCATATCGGCAATGTCGGCGTCAACGACGAGGACACCGAGACGGTGAACGCCGCGGCGTCCTCAGGCGTGCGCGGCATCGTGATCCATGCCGACATCACCGAACCCTCGAACTGGCGCGCCACGCGGCATCTCGACGCCTGGCTGAAGGCTCGCAACATCGTCGGCATCGCCGGCGTCGATACACGCGCCCTGACCGCCTTGATCCGCGACAACGGCATGCCGAACGCGATCCTCGCCCATAATCCCGACGGCATCTTCGATCTTCCCCGTCTCAAGCAGCAGGCCGCCGCCCTGCCCGACATGGCCGGGCTCGATCTCGTGCCGCTGGTCACCGCCGCCCAGCGTTACGACTGGAGCGAGACGCCGTGGCAATGGCCCGCCGGATACGGCAAGCGCGAGAGCGCGGTACACAGGGTCGTCGCAATCGATTATGGCGTGAAGCGCAACATCCTGCGCCTGCTCGCAAAGGCCGGCTGCGAGGTGACCGTGGTGCCTTCGACAACCAGCGCCGCCGACATTCTGGCGCTGAGCCCCGACGGCGTTTTCCTCTCGAACGGCCCGGGCGACCCGGCCGCGACCGGCGAGTATGCCGTGCCGGTCATTCGCGAACTTCTCGACCGGAGGATTCCGACTTTCGGCATCTGCCTCGGCCACCAGATGCTCGCGCTCGCCATTGGCGGGCAAACCATGAAGATGAAGCAGGGGCACCACGGCGCCAACCATCCTGTGCAGGACAAGACCACCGGCAAGGTCGAGATCGTCTCGATGAACCACGGCTTTGCCGTCGACCCCACGACGCTTCCGGCCAATGCGAAGGAGACGCATGTCTCGCTCTTCGACGGCTCGAACTGCGGCATCGCCCTCGACGATCGGCCGGCCTTCAGCGTCCAGCACCATCCAGAAGCCTCCCCCGGGCCGCAGGACAGCCATTATCTCTTCGCCCGCTTCGTGGAGTTGATGGAAACCGAAAAGGCCAAGGCCGCAGCCTGAGGCGACGCGATGATCCACCAACTGCGCATCTACGAGATCTTCGAACGCAACAAGGCGGCTTTCCATGCGCGCTTCCGCGACCACGCGGCGCGCATCATGGCCCGCCACGGCTTCGAGATCGTAGGGATGTGGGAAACCAGAAGCGCAACGCGAGCGGAATTCGCCTATATCCTTGCCTGGCCCGACGCCGAGACCAAGGCAGCGCGCTGGGCGAGCTTCATGGCCGATCMCGAATGGACCGAGATCAAACGCGTCAGCGCGATCGAGCATGGCGACCTCGTCGGCGCCATCGAGGATCGCCTGATGGCGCTGACCGACTATTCGCCCAGGCTCTGAGTTGACAGGCCGACCGGCTCGCGGTTTAAGCGCGCCATGACCATGTCCTGCCTCCTCGCGCGGAACTATTACGCCCCGTCCTCATAAGGCGGTGGCATTCCCATGTTCAACCGCCGCGCTGGCGGTTGAATTCAGGCAGTCACCCGGCATCGCGGCCTCCTTTAGGAAAAACGCGATGCACTCCTCCCGCAAAACCGTCTCGTCTATCGGCATCATGGGCTTTGGCGCCTTCGGCCGACTCATGGCTCGTCATCTCCAGCCACATTTTCCGCTCTTCGTCTGCGATGCCGAGCGGCCGCCCGATGCCGACAGAGCGGGCAAGGGTCTCGTTCCATCGGATGTGAAGGCAGTCGGCGCCTGCGATGTCGTGATCCTCGCTGTGCCAGTCGATCGGATCCCGACCGCGATTGCGGCCCTGCGGCCGCATCTGCGGGCGGGTACGCTGGTGCTGGATGTCGGTTCGGTCAAGATTGGCCCGGCGCGCGCCATGCAGGCCGACCTGCCGGAAGACGTCGACATTCTCGGCACTCACCCGCTGTTTGGTCCGCAAAGCGCACGTCACGGCATCAAGGGCCTGAAGATTGCGCTGTGCCCGGTCCGCGGGCGCAGCGGTCCGCGCGTCGCCGCCTTCCTGCGCAAGGTGCTCGGATTGAAGGTGATCATGACCACGCCCGACGCACATGACCGCGAAACAGCCATGGTTCAGGGCCTGACGCATCTGATTGCCAAGATCCTGGTGCGGATGGAGCCGCTGCCGCACCGCATGACGACGGCCAGCTTCGATCTCCTGATGCAGGCGACCGATATGGTCCGGCACGATGCGCCGAACGTCTTCATGGCGATCGAGCGCGCCAATCCACACGCCAGGGCGGTCCGCGACAGGTTCTTTACCCTTGCCGAGGAGATGCGGCAGTTGCTGGAAGATGATCACCTCGCCCGGCCCACACTGACCCTGTCTCGGAGATCCGCAGCCGAGGCCAGTGCCCAGGCATGGCCGGTGATTGGACATGGTAAGTGACGAGGCATGGCAAGTGAGCTTGAACAATCGACCAACCCGCATAGATCTCGCCGCAAGCCGCCAGCACACCCTGGCGCGGAGCGGCGGCTGGACCGCAGGAAGACAATGACCGACAATCCCCTTGCCGATCCGGCCATCGCCCATCCCGACCTCGACGAGGCGACAATCGGCCTGCTCGTCCGCACATTCTACAGTCGGGCGCGGCTGGACGACGTGATCGGACCGGTCTTCGAGGCCGCCGTCGATGATTGGGATGACCATATCGGCAAGATCAGCGACTTCTGGAGCAGCGTGATGCTGCGCACCGGTCGTTATGGCGGCCGGCCGATGCGACCGCACCTGATCCTGCCGCTGGAAGGCAGGCATTTCGACCGCTGGCTCGAACTTTTCGAGGCGACAGCGCAGGAACTCTGTCCGCCTGCCATTGCCCGAGCCTTCATCATACGGGCACGCCGGATCGCCGATAGCTTCGAAATGGCGCGGGCGTCGCAGCGCGGCGAAGTCGGAATACCACGCCATAGCGCGAGGTGATCACCCAGGGCGGAGAGGCTTGCTGCGAGCCGATCCGCCTATGCGCTCTCAGTTGATGCCGCGGTTTTCCCTTACGATATCGCGGCGGAAATGCGCCCGGTTCAAATAGCAACTTGCTCTTTTTGCATTGCTCCTATCTCAATATCCTACTATCCAACACAACTCACGGCTGAAAAGCTCCCAACTGCTGTCGTGAGAGAACGATCCGGAGCATTGCGATGGAACGTAGAGGAAGCGAACGCACGCGATCCTGGGCACATCAAGTGCTGATCGCTGTTGAGGGCGACGATTTCCTATCCAGGCTCCATGCCATGGATGCGTGGCTCAGCCAGTGGGAAATTCCCTATCGTGCCGTCTCGGTGCCGCGCGACAACGGGGCGATCCGGATCTGCTTTTCAGATGAGAGGTTCGCCCGCGCATTTCATGTCAATCTGGGCGGCCTGCGCGTCCCTTCCGACCCATTGGCCACGGAACTGGCTGCGGATCCCGCCAAGGATGACTTCTACCAATTGGTCGATCGCAAGATCGCCAACTGAACCGAGTTCGGATTCGATCCCGCATCAAGGGTAAGATCTGCCGAAGCAGGCATGGGTCGAGACTGGATCTCGACCCTTCCGCGGAATGGCCCATCGTGGGGATGCCCGCGACCGCCTTCGCAGCATGCAGATGTGTCACGCACGGCGCGCTAAGCTGCCTTTGCTTCCGTTTTCAGGAACGCAGCCAGCCGTGCCGCAGGCAAGCTCGCTTCTTGCGCGATCCGCGTCGCCAGCGCAGCGGCTGCGGGGCGCGGCTGCCCGATCGGACGGTCGAGCCAGTAGGAAACCGGGTTGAGCGCWGTGCGTGGATCAACGGCCGCCACCCGCCCTGCCTCGATCTGCGCCTGCGCCAGCGGTGGACGGGCGAGCGCCACGCCGAGCCCGCAGGCAGCGGCATCGAGCACGAGATTGTAATCCTCGAAACGCCGATCCTGCTGGCGGGGCCGGTAATCCAGCCCCTGCGCAGCGAACCAGGCCCGCCAGCCGGATGCATCGGAATCATGGATCAGCGGCTGGTCGAGCAGCCGCACGGCCTTGCCGGCACCGGTGCTCCGCGCCAGCTCCGGCGAAGCGATCGGAAAACACCATTCCTCGAAGAGCTGGACCGAGACCCGTCCCGGCGCGCCGCCGCGCCCACAGCGAATGGCGAGGTCGATGCCCTCACTTTCGAGATCGACCCGGCGATGGTCGACCTGAAGCACGATGCGCAGATCGGGATCGCCGCTCTCGAGCCATTTCATGCGGGGCATCAGCCACAGGCTGCACACCGAAGGAATCGCGCTGAAGCGCACGACCGCGGCACCGCGCGGCTCGGTCCAGCGATCCGATGTGTCCGCGATCAGCGCGAAGGCCTCCTGGGTGCGCTGCATCAATCGCTGGCCCTCTGGCGTCAGCGCGACGCCGCGCGCCTGCCGGGCGAAGAGCCGGGTGCCGAGCCAATGCTCGAGCTTGGCCACCTGCCGACTGATCGCGCCATGGGTCAGGTTGAGCGTCTCGGCCGCCGCCGAGAAGCTTCCCGAGCGGGCCGCCGCCTCGAAGGCACGCAGAGTGTCGAGCGGAGGCAATCCGGAGCTGTGATCCATGCTCACAGATCATGCTCGAATTACTCGTTTGTCAATCAGCTCGCCCGGGTATCTATCACGTGTCGACCCCTGACCACCGAGGCTCGACATGAACTCGCTCAACCCAGCCGTCTCCACGCCGCGCAGCCTCGATCCGGCCACCATCGCCGTCGTCGCCTTTACCGTGATCGCCTGGGCTTCCGCCTTTCCCGCGATCCGGGCCGGGCTGACGGCGCTAGGGCCGATCGAGCTCGGCGCCGCTCGTTTCGCGATCGCGGCCGTCCCGAGCGCGATCTTTCTCGCGATCATGCGCCCTGCCCTGCCCGGCTGGTCCGATGGCTGGCGCTTCCTTCTTGGTGGGTTGGTTCATGTCGCGCTCTACACGACCCTGCTGAATTTCGGCGAGAAGACCGTCTCGGCCGGTGCCGCGAGCTTCATCATCAACGTCAATCCGATCATCACCGCTGGATTGGCGATGCTGATCCTCGGCGAACGCTTCGGGCCGCTCGCCTGGCTCGGCACCGCGGTCTCCTTCGCCGGCATTGGCCTGATCGCATTAGGCGAAGGCCAGGGCATCGAGCTCAGCACCGGCGTCCTCTTCATCCTTGGCGCTGCACTCTGCCAATCGGTCACCGCCATCGTCCAGAAGCCGCTTTTCGCCCGGCACAAGGCGCTGACTGTCTCGGCCTGGAACATGGTCGTGGGTGCACTGGCCCTCTCCCCGTTCCTGCCCCATGCCGTCAGCCAGTCGGCCTCTGCGTCGAGCGAAGCTCTCTTTGCCGTCGTCTATCTCGGGATTGTGCCAAGCCTGCTCGCCTATGCGACCTGGACGATGATGCTCGCGCGGTTGCCTGCGGGCCGCGCCTCGAACTTCATGTATTGCGTGCCACCGGTCGCAACCTTGATGGGCTTCCTCTGGCTCGGCGAGGCTCCGACCGCACTCGGCATCCTCGGTGGGGTCATGGCGCTGGGCGGTGTCGTGATCGTCAATCTGAAGCGCTGAGGGCCACCGGCTTTTCCCCACGGGCTCCCGCTGCGATACTGCTCCTCGCCCGACCTGCGAGGATGCGTATGACCAGTGATCAGCCCAGTGCCATTCAATCATCTCCGTCTGCCGCTGGCGTTCGCGTACGACCATTGGTGGGAGAAGACTGGGTCGCATTCCGCGCGCTGCGCTTGGTTGCGCTTTCCGACACGCCGGAAGCCTTCGGCGCGAGCCACGCCGAAGAGGCCGCCCAACCTGACAGCTTCTTCCGCTCGCGCCTCTCGGCCGAGGAACCCAACAGGGTCTTCGGGGCCTTCTCCGACAGCGGTGACCTGATCGGGATCGCTGGCTTCCGTGCAACGACCTCCGCCAAGTCGCGCCACAAGGGCGTGCTCTGGGGCGTCTATGTCGTGGCCGGCTGGCGCGGGGACGGCGTCGGCCGCGCCCTCGTCGATGCCGTCATCGGACACGCCGCCCGCCACGTCCTGGTGCTGCAAGCTTGTGTCGTGACGACGAACCGTGCCGCGCACTCGCTCTACGCCCGGCTTGGCTTTGCCCCCTATGGCATCGAGTCCAAGGCGTTGTACGTCAACGGCCAGTTCTATGATGAAGCGCTTCTGGCGCTGGATTTCACGCAAGCCACCGACGCTTGAGGCGCTAGCCCAACGAGCGCCGGCCGAGGCACGATGCGAACTCACCGCGGCCAGCCCGTTGGGAAGAGCCGGGATCCATGCCTGAGCGCCGGCGGAGATGTTCCACCCCGTATCCGAGGCCCTACGGGACGGCATATCGCCCGCCTCAGAAGCCCTGCGCCTCCAAAGCCTTCTCGTTCTCGGTGATGTAGTCGCGGATCACCGGCACGGCGCTCTTGTGCGGCCCTAGCAGGAGCTGGAAAACCATGTCCCCTCCAATATCGAACGAGATCTCGCAGGCCGAGAGGTAGAATTCCCACATCCGCGCGAAACGCTCGCCCATCATGCCGACGACCTCCTCGCGCTTGGCGAGGAACCGCTCGCGCCAGGCAGCCAGTGTCCAGTGGTAATGCCGACGCCAGAACTCGCAGTCCGACGACCACAGCCCCGTCTGCTCGACCGCGGCGAACACCTCCGACATCGCCGGGGCGTACCCGCCCGGGAAGATGTACTTGTCGAAGAACGGTCCGGTGAAGCCCGGAGGGCCGACCCGGCCGATGCAGTGCACCAACGCAATCCCGTCCGGCGTCAGCAGATCGCGGATTTTCTCGAAATATTCGAGGTAATGCGCAACGCCGACATGCTCCATCATGCCGACCGAGACGACGCGGTCGAAGCTGCCGGTCAGTTCGCGATAGTCCTTGTTGATGAAAGTGACGCTACCGCCGACCCCGGCCGCTTCGGCCCGCTTCTGCGCCGCCGCCATCTGGTCGGGCGAGACATTCAGCCCGGTCACCTTGGCGCCGCAGGCCTTGGCGAGATAGATCGCGAGCTCGCCCCAGCCCGAACCGATATCGAGCACGGTCATGCCAGGTTCGATCTTCAGCTTGGCCGCGATATGGCGGAGTTTTGCCTTCTGCGCGGCTTCGAGTCCGACCTCCGGACTATGCCAATAGGCACAGGAATAGGTCATCGTCTCGTCGAGCCAGAGCCGGTAGAAATCGGTTGGGATATCGTAGTGGTGCTTGACCTTCTTGCCGGCCACGCCGAGCGGGTTGTGCATCCGGAAGCGCCGGATGCGAAAGCGGATGTTGCGGATCGCCTTTTGCAGCGGATGCTTGCGCATCTCCTTGCGCTGCAGCCAGAACAGGCTGAGCAGATCGTGGATCGTCGAGCCGTCCTCGAAATTCACCCGCCCGTCCATATAGCCTTCGGCCAAAGCCAGTTCGGGATTCAGGAAGATCTCGCGCTCGATCTTGTCGTCCGAGAAGCGCACGGTGACAGCCGGCGCCGTCTTGTTCTGACCGGCGAACAGGATCGCCCCTGGGCCCGGCCCGAAGACATGGCGCTTGTTGTCCGGGGTGATCACCGTCAGGCGCCCTTGCCTGACGAAGCGTTTCAGAAGTCGCGGCAACAGCAGCATGCAAGCCTCCCAGCCTTGCACGACCTTAAGCCGAGCGGTCGGCGCAGGGAAATGCCAAGCCGGCAGAAGGACGCGGAACTGGCGAGGTGTTGCGCGAACTCCATATCGGCGGTTGCCGATACCCGCGGCGACAGCGTAGTCCTGAGGCCGAAACGGGCGCGCGTGTGTCCGTCACTGAGCGGATGACGGCGAGACGATGTCCTGGCGCGATTTCTGGAACAGCGAGCACGCGATCTATGTCTCGCCCCGTCACAAGCTGCTGCACTACCGCCAGATCGCCACCGACCTGATTCGCCATATCCCCGCGCCCGAGGCGGTCGTACTGGATCACGGTTGTGGCGAAGCCCTCGCCGCCGATCGCGTCGCCGCAGCCTGCGCCAGGCTCTATCTCTGCGAGGCGGCCCCGAGCGTGCGTGAAAAGCTGCGCGCGACCTTTGGCGAGATCCCGGCGATCACCGTCAGCTCGCCGGAGGAGGTCGAGGCACTGGACGACGGCGCGCTCGATCTCGTCGTCGCCAACTCGCTGATCCAGTATCTCGGCCGCGAGGAGCTGGCGCAGTTGCTCCTGCTCTGGCGGCGCAAGCTGAAGCCCGGCGGACATCTCGTCATCGCCGACGTCATTCCACCCGATGTCAGCGCGCTGACCGACGCCACGCAACTGCTCTCCTTCGCCTGGCGCGGCGGCTTCCTGCTTGCCGCGCTCGGCGGCCTCGTACGCACCGCGTTCTCCGACTACCGGAAGCTGCGCGCCGAGTACGGGCTCTCGACCTATAGCGATACCGCCATCGTCACTTTGATCCGAGAGGGCGGGTTCGACGAGATCGAGCGCCAGCCGAACTTCGGCCACAACCCGCACCGCATGACCTTCCGCGCCCGCAATCCGGGCTAAGCCGCCACTAGATCATCGGTCCGGAAATCGTATCCGGACAGATGATCTAACCCTTTGTGTTTGCATCGGCCTTCCCGAAAACCGCAATCCACATTTCGGGCCGATGCTTTAGACGCCTTCGCGATCCGCGAAGGAGAAGAATTTATGGCCGAGGAAGGAGAACACCATCACGAGCAGCGTCGTGACGATCTGCATCGGCAGATAGGGCAGACCGGCCCGCGTCACGAAGAGATGCATCAGGATGCCGGTCAGCACGAAGCCGCCCGCTGCGATCAGCGCAAAGCGCCAGGTCGCTTGGGCGTGGCTATGCGTAGCGTCAAAGGTCAGCCAGCGATTCAGCGTATAGGACACGACCGCGCCGAGCGTGAAACCGGCAAGCGTAGCCGGCACCGGGGCGACTCCGCCAAGCTCGACCAGTCCGATCAGCAGCGCATAATGCGCCACCGCCGTCACGCCACCGGAGAAAACATAGGCCACGATCTGGCGCGACTGACGGGGAAGACGAGAGAGAGGCATCCCCGCCCTCTACAGCATTTTCCTGCTGGCCAGTACCGGCTCGCGTGGAAGCCCGCGCAAGCCCCGCATGGCACACTCAATCAAGGCAGCCCAGGCAAGGCGCGAGGCGGCGCAGGTCCGGAAGTCATCAGATCGCGGTGTGCCGTGATGGCTTCCGGAATTCCGACCGGAACGCTCCGCGCAGCCCTTCAGCCGGCATCGCCACCGCCGGCGAGATTGGCGGGCATCCCGCCGACCGGCATGTCGAGCCCCTGCTTCAGCGTATCCAAATGAAACTCCCGGATACGACCGCTCGTGGGATCGCTGACGAAGGCGCTGTTCCCGACGATGCCCAGGCTCGGCGTCGGCGATTTCGCGCCGTACTGGCAATCGAAGGCGGGTACCGCGTCGAAGCTGGCGAGTTCTCGCCAGGCCGGCGCGATTTCATAGACGCGGAGCTTGCCGTCCGGTGTGAGGTTCGCCAGACGGTCGCCACCGGCGTCGAGATCGAACTGGCAGGCTGGCTGACCGCCTGGCACCGGCAGGACATCCGCGACCGAGAGCAAGGTTGCGGCAGGGTCGATCCGCAGAAGCGCATTGTATGGCCCCTTCAGCCCGTAATTGGCGACGGCATAGCGCGCGCCCGTGCGCGCCTTGATGGCACTGACGCGCCGCTCGTCGGGATAGGCGATCTTGCGCGCAGTCCAGCGCCCGGACGTATCCCGGGCGAGGACGAGAACGCCGCCATCCACTCCGTCATTGCAGCCGAAGACGTGGCGCCCCTTGCTCTCGGCATAACCGTGAAAAAGCTTGCAGGAGGCGTCAGTGCGTGCAGGATCGTTGAAGCTTGCGACCCGCTTCCAGCCCTTGCCGCGCTCGAGGATTTCAAAGCCGTCCGGCCGAGACGAGGCGCTGCGGTCCTCGCCCTTGGCGTAGATCGCATTCAGCACCGACATCAGCCACTGCTGGCGCCCGAGCGGAATGGCAATGCCGTGCTGCGGCGCCGGGCTTGGCCATATCTTGCTGACGGGAGACTTGCCATCCAGGCTCTTGAGATCGACCAGCACCGCCTTCGGCTCGCTCTTGCGCTCCCAGGGCCTGTCTCCGTCGAAGAACAGCGCAATCTGCCCATGCCTGGAAACGACATGGGCCGGGCGGTCGCCCTTCACGGCGAAGTCGAGCAGCCTGACCGGCCCCTTGTCGACATCGACGTGATCGCCATGAGATTCATAGCGCAGTCCGCTATCGAGGAAGCGGATGGTGCCAACCTCGTCGCCTGTCTTGATGACGATGAAACGGCCGCCCTCGGCGCTGGCGAAGGACGGGTTGGGTTTCGGCACATCGAAGCTATGCGTCACCTCGCCGGAGTCGAGGTCGAGCACGCGCACGACCGGCTTCTCGTGATCTGCAAAGACGAGCCGGCCACGCAAGGTGGCGTGATCATGGGCAGAGGCTGCAGCTGCGGCGAGAACAAGGGTAAGCGCAGCTCCCGCTGCGAACTGAAAACGCATCGTTGTCTCCTGTGAACGAGGGGCAAAGGTCCGCGGTATGCGGACCGGATCTCTCAGGCCGCAGCGGCCCGGCGCCAGACCGGAAATGGGTCAGGCAGGTCGCGGTAGCGTTCCGGTTTGAAGCTGATGGTCGGCGTCTCGCCGAGCAGGCAGGCGTCGAGCGCGCTGATGATGGCCTGCTGGTCCATGCCCGAGCCAATGAAGACCAGCTCCTGCCGCCGGTCGCCCCAGACCGAATGCCAGTGTCGGTTCAGGATTGCGTTCCATTCGGGATGGTCGGGCCAGCGGCTGCGCGGCACGGACGCCCACCAGAACCCCATCGCCTCGGTTCGGCAGACGCTGCCAGCAAGGCTCATCTCGCCGACCCATTCCGGCCGGGTCGCCAGCCAGAAATGGCCCTTGGCACGGATCAGGCCGTCCCAGTCGCGCGCCAGGAAGGCGTTGAACCGCTCCGGATGGAATGGCCGCCGGGCGCGGTAGACGAAGGAGGAGATGCCATACTCCTCGGTTTCCGGAACATGATCCCGGTGGCCATAGAGCTCCTTGTACCAGAGCGGATGCTGTTCCGCCTTCTCATGGTCGAACAGGCCCGTATCGAGGATCGCTGCGAGCGGAGCACGCCCGAAATCGGTTTCGACCAGCTTTGCATCGGGATTGAGCGCCCGGATGATCTTGCGCACCAGATCGCGCTCTTCCGGCGCGACATCCGAGACCTTGTTCAGGACGACGACATCGGCGAACTCGATCTGCTCGACCAGGAGATCGACCAGGGTGCGCTCGTCGTCCTCGCCCGCCGTCTCGCCGCGCTCCCGCAGGAAGTCGCGCGAGCCATAATCCTTCATCAGGTTGATGGCATCGACGACGGTCACCATCGTATCGAGCCGCGCGAGATCGGAGAGGCTGGCGCCATCCTCGTCGCGAAAGGCGAAGGTCGCGGCGATCGGCAAGGGCTCGGCAATGCCGGTGCCTTCGATCAGCAGGTAGTCGAAGCGCCCTTCCCCGGCGAGGCGACGCACTTCGGCGAGCAGGTCATCACGCAAGGTGCAGCAGATGCAGCCATTGCTCATCTCGACCAGCTTCTCGTCGGTGCGCGAGAGCTTGCCCCCGCCCTCCCGCACCAGATCGGCGTCGATATTCACCTCGCTCATGTCATTGACGATGACCGCAACCTTGCGGCCTTCCCGATTGTTGAGGACGTGATTGAGGAGCGTGGTCTTGCCGGCCCCGAGAAAGCCGGAGAGCACGGTGACGGGAAGGCGGGAATCCATTCGGCATCCATTATGTTATGTTACAACATAACATAATCAGCGATGCGAAGCATGGCAAGCCGGTTTCGACCGGATCGGCTGATGTCCCCGCTACGGAGCGAGCAGCCTATCTTCAGAAAACCGGGGAAGCGACGGATCGCGCCGCGCCGTCGCAATGATGCTGTCGAGCAGTCCGGGGAAGCGGCCGTCGAGTTCTCCGCGCCGCAGGCTGATGAAGCGGGACGTTCCCTCCGCCCGCGCCCGGGTGATGCCCGCCTCGCGCAGCTTGGCGAAATGATAGGCCAGCAGCGAGGGGGAGGCGAAATCCGTAAAACTTCCGCAGCGCGCCTCGAATTCCTCGGAATCGGCCAGCGCCAGGACGATGGCGAGCCGCGTCGGATCGGCGAGCGCGCCAAAAACCGTCGCCGCGTCAATGCCGTCCATATCGGGATGAAAGATCGGCTTCATCCTCCGGACATAGGAGATTGCGGCACTCCTGACAATATTCAACGTTCATTGAAATTAAGATTGACGACAGATCGAACAGGATCTTAAATTCAACGATCATTGAAATTTTGAAGGAATGTCCAATGGACACGCGTCTCGTCTGGCTTGCCGGCGGCGCCTTCGTCATCGGCACGGGAAGCCTGATGATCACTGGCATCTTGCCGAATCTGGCGGCCGCCTTCGACACCTCGATCGATACGGCCGGCTTGCTGATCTCGATCTTCGCCGTCGCCTATGCGTTAGGCTCGCCGGTCCTTTCCACCCTGCTGGGCGACGTCGACCGCCGGATGGTCCTCGCCGGCTCGCTCAGCGTCTTCGCCCTTGGCAATCTGCTTGCCGCTTTTGCGACGAGCTTCGCCTGGCTAATGGTCGCGCGCATCGCCATGGCGCTCGCGGCCGGCGTCTTCATGCCGTCGGCCAACGCGGTCGCGGTCGCGCTGGTCTCACCGGAGCGGCGCGGCCGGGCTATCGCGCTGGTCACCGGGGGCATGACGGTTTCGCTGATTCTCGGCGTCCCGCTCGGCACCGCCATCACCTCCTATGGCGGCTGGCATCTCGCCTTCCTCCTGGTCGCGTTCATTGGCGCCCTTGGCGTCGCCGGTCTGCTCCTGAACCTGCCTGACGACCTGCCGCGCGGCACCAATTCGCTCAGCGAGCGCCTGCAGGTCGCTCGCCGCGCCGATGTGCTTCTGGCGCTCGGCACCACCGCGCTTTGGACCACCGGCGCCTTCACGCTCTACACCTATGTCGCGCCCTTCCTCGCGACCCATGCCGGCATCAGCGGCCCCTGGCTCAGCGCCGCCCTGATCGTCTCCGGCATCGGTTCGGCCATCGGCAACCAGGCTGGTGGAATGGCGAGCGACCGCTTCGGCCCGGAGCGCACCCTCACCCTCGTCCTCACGGTGCTCGCGTTGGCGCTCGCCTCCGCCTCGCTCATGGCGATCACGCTGCCCCCCGCGGCGGCCGTCTTCGTCGCTCCGGCGATCCTCTTCGTCTGGAGCATGGCCGGCTGGGCCGGCCACCCCTCGCAGATGTCGCGGCTCGCCGCGATGGCGCCCGACGCGACCGTCGTCGCGCTCTCGCTCAATGCATCGGCGCTCTAT
>NZ_JBFTZN010000056.1:0-25046 GCF_056406775.1 Allobosea sp. P1_A7 | reverse complement strand
GGCACAGGCGGCGATTGCTGCGGGCCTCGTCTCGGCGGGCGGCGTCACCGTGCGAAAAGCCTCTGACATGATCGCGCGCGATGCCGAGATCCTGGCCGAGGCACCGCATCCCTATGTCTCGCGTGGCGGCCTCAAGCTGGCGGCCGCGCTCGATGCCTTCGGCTTCGATCCGGCCGGGCTGACCTGCGTCGATGTCGGCGCCTCTACCGGTGGCTTCACCGACGTCCTGCTCCGGCGGGGCGCGAGCCACGTGTTCGCCGTCGATGTCGGGCGGGACCAGCTTCATCCCAGCCTGAGAGGCCTTGCGCGCGTCACCAGCCTCGAAGCGCGCGATATCCGGGCGTTGGCGGCGGGARAATTTGCCCCGGCTCCCGCGCTCGCCGTGATCGATGTCAGCTTCATCTCGCTGAGGCTTGTCCTGCCGACCGTTGCCGGCCTGTTGACGCCCGAGGCCCGGATCGCGGCGCTGATCAAGCCGCAATTTGAAGCCGGACGAGCGGCGCTCAAGAAGGGCGTGGTGCGCGATGAAGCCGTGCACGCCCAGGTCTGCGCGGAGATTTCGACGCTGTTCGCGAAACTGGGCTTCGCGGTCAGCGGCCCGATCCCCTCACCGATCGAGGGCGGCGACGGCAATCGCGAGTTTCTGATTGGCGGCTACCGGTCAGGTTAGATCAAACCGCAGACCACTTTTCGGGCCGATGCTTAGGGCGCTAACTSAGTTCGCGAACAGGGCGTCGATATTGCTCTGCAGTGAGCGGACATCGAAGTCGTCGGTGTCGATCTGGCCGTTGACGTTGATGAAGAGCGTGGTGTGACCGATCAGACTGCGCAACGCTTCAGCTGCGACCTCGACGACTGCCGCGACGTCCTCGCCTTCATCCAGATCCCCGAGCAGCGCGGTCGCCGCAGCGATCAACTGGCTCATGGTGCGGCAGAGCTCTTCGAAAGCCTCGATCTGACGAGCGTCGAGCTGGTCGTAGGCAGCAAGCGCCTCCGGTGCGCAGCGCAGCCGCGAGGTCTGGAAATGCTCGCGATAGCCAACGGCCCGCCAGCTGCGGAGCTCCTCGATGGTGCCGCGATCCATCGGCACCATTTCGATCAGCATCAGCGCTTCGCCATAGCGATTGAGATAGTCGGTCGAGAGCGGGGGCTTCCCGGTCGGACCCAGCCGTTCATCCGCGTCAACGGCCAGCGCTCTCATCGCGGGGGCGGTCATCCTCAGGCCTCTGAATTGGCGGGACTATGCTCGACCAAACCCGAATAAAGTGTTGATCCGAGCGGTAAGGCTTGGCACATCCAGCGCGACATGTGTGGTCGCTACGCCATTACCCTTCCGCCTCAGGCGATGCGCGAACACTTCGCCTATCCCGAGCAGCCCAATTTTCCGCCGCGCTACAACATCGCGCCCACGCAGCCCGTGCCTGTCATCCGCAATCACGAAGGCAGACGACAGTTCCTGCTGATGCGCTGGGGCTTCATTCCCGGCTGGGTCAAGGACACCAGGGACTTTCCGCTGGTGATCAATATCCGCAGCGAGAGCGCACGCGAGAAACCGTCCTTTCGCGCTGCTTTCAGCCGCAGGCGCTGCCTGATGCCGGTCGACGGCTTCTATGAATGGCATCGGCTCGACAAGGAGAGCCGCCCCTATCTGTTCCGCAAGCCGGATCACGGCCTCTTTGCCTTCGCCGCCCTGTGGGAGACTTGGCATTCGCAGGACGGCTCCGAGATCGACACGGTTGCGATGGTCACCGGTCCGGCCAACGGCCTGATGTCAGCCTTCCACCACCGCTGCCCCGTCATCCTCGCACCTGCGGATCACGCAGCCTGGCTCGATGCCAGCGCGCGCGACGACGATGTCGCAACGCTGCTGAAGCCTCCGGCGGAGGATTTGCTGGAAGCGGTCCGGATCGGGACCGCGGTGAACCGGGTCAGCAATGACGGGCCTGAAGTCCAGGCCCCCTATGACGCGGCAACGGAAAACCGGGCACCGCCCGCAAAGCCGCGCCGGCCGGTGGAGCCACCGGCGCAGGGGAGCCTGTTCTGAGCAGCGTGCCCGTCTGCAGCCAAGCCTGACGGGCTGTCGTCTTACAGCACGGCGCCGGGGTTCAGGATGCCCTGCGGGTCGAGCGTCGCCTTCAATGTCTTCATCAGCGCGAGTTCGACCGGATCCTTCACGCTCGGGAGCAAGTAGCGCTTGAGCCGGCCAATGCCGTGCTCGGCCGAGATCGAGCCATGCATCTCGGTGACGATGGCATGGACGGCGCGATTGATCTCATTCCAGCGCGCCAGGAAGGCCTCCTTGTCGGCCCCGACCGGCTGGCTGACATTGAAATGGATATTGCCGTCGCCAAGATGACCGAAGGGCACCGCGCGGCAGCCGGGGATCATCGCCTCGACCGTCGCAATGGCGCGAGCCAGGAAATCCGCCGTTGCGTGCAACGGCACGGAAATGTCGTGCTTGATCGAGCCGCCCTCGAAACGCTGCACCTCCGACAGCATCTCGCGCAGCTTCCAGAAATCCTTGCGCTGTTCCAGCGAGCCGGCCAGCGCGGCATCGGTGATCAGGCCGTTTTCCAGTGCCTCGCCCAGGAAGGATTCGACAGCCTCATTGAGACCGACCGCGCTTTGAGCCGAAACCTCCATCAGCACGTACCAGGGCGACGGCTCCGAAAGCGGGTCACGGGTGCCGGCCGCATGGCGCAGCACGAATTCAAGCCCGATGCGCGGCATGAGTTCGAAGGTCGTCAATGTGCCGCCCGCGCCGGCCTTGGCGGCGTTGAGCAAGGCCAGCGCCTCCGCCGGCCCCGGCAGCGCAAGGAAGGCCGTGGCGCGCGCCGCGGGAAGCGGGAAGAGCTTGAGCACCGCAGCGGTGATGACGCCGAGCGTTCCTTCGGCTCCGATGAAGAGGTTCTTCAGGTCGTAGCCGGTATTGTCCTTGCGGAGTTGCCTGAGCCCGTTCCAGATGCGGCCGTCAGCCAGCACAACCTCGAGCCCCATGCAGAGCTCACGAGCATTGCCATAAGCGATCACGGCGGTGCCACCGGCATTGGTCGAGAGATTGCCGCCAATGGTGCAAGTGCCCTCCGAGGCGAGCGAGAGCGGGAAGAGCCGTCCGGCCGCTTCAGCCGCCTCCTGCGCACGCTGGAGCGTAACCCCGGCCTCGACGATCATGGTGTCGCCTTCGGCATCGACGGCACGAACCTTGTCGAGCCGCTGCAGCGAGAGAATGATCTCACGCCCGTCGGCAACCGGGATCTGCCCCCCGACAAGCCCGGTATTCCCGCCCTGCGGCACCAGCGTCGTCCCGGTCTCGGCTGCAAGCCTGACGATCGCCGCGACCTCCTCGGTCGAGCCCGGCCGCACGACTGCCGTCGCCTGGCCGCGAAACAGATCCCGCCATTCCTTGAGATAGGGCAGCATCGCATCAGGCTCGGCGATGATGTTGCGCGCGCCGACGATGCCGGCCATCCGGTCCAGAACTTGAGCGCTCATAGGGTCTCCGGGGTCACTTCTTGCCTGAGCGCCGAAACCGGGCGACCAGCTCTATGTGAGCGGAATACCGGAACTGGTCGACCGGCGTGACACCGTCCAGCGCATATCCGCCCGCGACCAGAAGCGCCGCGTCGCGTGCGAAGCTCCCGGCATCGCAGGAGACATAGACGACGGTCGCGACCTTGGACGCGGCCAGCCGCTTCACCTGCGCCTCCGCGCCTGCGCGAGGCGGATCGAGCACCACCGCATCGAAGCCGTTCAGCTCGGACTCAAGCAGAGGCCGGCGAAAGAGATCGCGTTGCTCGCCCGTGACGGCCTTCAGCCCTTGCGTTGCGCTCGCGGCCCTGAGCAAAGCCTGCACGGCTGCCTTGTCGCTCTCCAGCGCATGAACCTGCGCCTTCTCCGCCAGCCGGAAGGTGAAAGGTCCGCATCCCGCGAAAAGATCCGCCACGCGCTTCACCTTCGGCAGCGCATCGACGACGAGCGCAGCGAGACGCTCCTCACCTTCCGCCGTCGCCTGGAGAAAACCGCCGGGGCCGGGCGCAACATAGGCTCGCCCCATGGCCTGCAAAGGCGGGCGGCGCTCGACGATTACATCGCCATGCATGGCGAGCCGGGCGAGATCGAGCCGTTGGGCCACCTCAGTCAGGGTCAGGCGCAGCTTGCCTCCGGCAGGGCCGTGGCCGCGAATATCGACATCGAGCCCGGCCTCGGAGGTCGTAACCTGAAGGTCAAGCGGCTTGTTCGAGCCCCCCAGCCGGTTGGCGAGCAGCTGCGCGACGGCAGGAGCGCGCGCAAGGCCGGGAGCCAGCACCGGACAGGCCTCGACGGCAATGAGGTCATGACTGCGGGCCATCATGAAGCCGACCATCATGCCCGCGCCTTCGCGCCGGGCGTGGAAGGTCACACGGCGCCGACCCACTCCATGCGCATCGACCACCGCCGCTACCGGCGCATCGATCCCGACACGGGCGAGCGCGGTCACGATCTGCTGCCGCTTCCAGTCCTGATAGAGTGCCGGAGGCATATGCTGCGCCGCGCAGCCGCCGCAGCGGGTAAAGAGCGGGCAGATCGCCGCCACCCGCGATTCAGCGGGCGCCAGGATCTCGACGAGTTGCGCGCGGTCGCCATCGCGAACGACCCGCACCGTCTCCCCGGGCAGGGTATAGGGCACGAAGACCGCCCCTTGGGACGTCTCGGCAATGCCGTCGCCGCGCTGGCCGAGATGCGCGATCGTGAGGGTTTCGTTCATGGCGAGAATGGACATGCGGATTTACGTTTGTGACCTTCGGTTTAGGTTCGCCTATCAGGTTGAACCGAAAGAGGGAAATTCGGTCGCCCAATCCACGCAATTCGAAAAATTCTTCCCGTGAAACGAGAAGAAAATTCTCTATCTTGACGTGCAGCGCCGCTCCGGCCCGACCGGAGACGCGTCTCGGCCCGAGGAGCGATTTCCATCATGACGATCCGCAACGGTGTCATCGAAGCCATCGGCAACACGCCCCTGATCAAGCTCAAGCGTGCCTCGGAGATGACCGGTTGCACGATCCTGGGGAAGGCCGAGTTCATGAACCCGGGGCAATCCGTCAAGGACCGCGCCGCCCTCGCGATCATACGCGATGCCGAGGCGCGCGGCCTCCTGAAACCCGGCGGCGTGATCGTCGAAGGCACGGCCGGCAATACCGGCATCGGGCTTGCCCTCGTCGGCAATGCACTTGGGTACCGCTCGGTGATCGTGATCCCCGAGACGCAGTCGCAGGAAAAGAAGGACATGCTGCGGCTTGCCGGCGCGACGCTGGTCGAGGTGCCTGCGGTCGGCTACGCCAATCCCAATAATTACGTCAAGGTCTCGGGCCGTCTCGCCGAGGAACTGGCGAAGAGTGAGCCGAACGGCGCGATTTGGGCCAACCAGTTCGACAACATCGCCAATCGGCAGGGGCATATCGAGACGACCGGGCCGGAGATCTGGCGACAGACCGACGGCAAGGTCGACGGCTTCATCTGCGCGGTCGGCACCGGCGGCACGCTTGCCGGCGCCGCGATCGCGCTGAAGGGTTTCAACCCAAAGATCCGCATCGGCCTTGCCGATCCGATGGGGGCGGCCCTGCATTCCTGGTTCACGACCGGCGAATTGAAGGCGGAAGGCTCCTCGATCACAGAGGGCATCGGTCAGGGCCGGATCACCCGGAATATCGAGGGCGCTCCGATCGACGTCTCCTTCCAGATCCCTGATGAGGAGGCGATCCCGCTCGTCTTCGAACTGCTGGAGCATGAAGGGCTTTGCCTCGGCGGTTCTTCCGGCATCAATGTCGCCGGCGCGATCAGGCTGGCAAAKGAGATGGGTCCGGGCCACACCATCGTGACCATCCTCGCCGATTACGGCACACGCTATCAGTCAAAGCTGTTCAATCCGGAATTCCTGCGCTCGAAGGGCCTGCCCGTTCCTGGCTGGCTGACGCGCGACAGCGAGGGCCTCAAGGACGTGATGGCCCGCGTGCTGGCGTGACACCGTGTTGCTGAACCGCAGGACATTGGATGCCATCGCAGCCGGGCGCGTCACGCTTGTGTTCCGCCGCTGGCGCCGGCCCAGCGTCAGGGCGGGCGGCACGCTCCTGACGAGCATCGGCCTGCTGGCGATCGAGGAGGTCGAACCGGTCGCGGAGATCAGCGAGGACGACGCGCGTGCCGCAGGACATGACACGCGTGAAAGCCTGCTTGCAGAGCTTTCGAGCCGCGAGGGCCAGCTCTACCGGATCCGCCTGCGGCTTGCCGGGCCAGATCCACGCATCGCCTTGCGGGCGGAGGCCGAGCTTGGCGAGCCGGAGATGCACGACATCGAAACGCGCCTCATGCGCCTCGACACGCGCCGGGCCTGGACGCTGGCGACGCTCGCGCTGATCGCGGCTCATCCGGCACGGCGCGCACCAGAGCTTGCGGCACTGCTTGGCAGGGAAACCCTTCCGTTCAAGCAGGATGTGCGCAAACTCAAGGCGCTCGGGCTGACGGAAAGCCTGACGAGCGGCTATCGTCTGTCGCCGCGCGGAGAGGCGCTGCTCCAGCGCCTCTCGCCCCGGTGACGGAGCAGCGATCTACTGGATCGGCTTGACGCTGCTCATGATCGTGTCGATCGCCTTGCCATGCTTCGTGCGCTCCTCATCGGAGCCCCAGAGCGTCAGCATGATCATGCGGTTCTTGTAGGCCGACATCATGATGAACTCGACTGTCGTCGGCCCGTTGTCGTCGCTGGTTTCGAACTGGAAGATGGTCGCAGGAATGCCATTCAGAGGCGCCTCGGCCTTCTTCGGCGGCACCTTCTTGATGTTGTTCTCCTTCATCCACTTCTCGTTATTGTCCAGCATCGCTTCGACATCGCGGGCGCTGGCATATTCGACGGAGAAGAAGACGTCCTTGCCGGGAGACTGGGCGGAGTAGCCATAGGCGATCTCCTCGGTGGCCCAATTGTCCGGCACGGTGATGGTGACGGCAGGATCCTTGTCGGGAACCGCGAAATTGCGCGCATGGGCCGATGTCGCGAGCACGCCCAGAAGGGCGACCGCCGCCAGAATTCGCTTCATGTGATGTTGGTCCAAGGAAGCTTCCGGCACAGCGCCTGGAAAGCCCCTGACCTTTGGCCATTATCGCGGGCCGGGCAATCTTCAATCCGGGCGTCAGAGCCACTTTTTCCAGCGGAATAAGACATAGGGCACCACGGCCGCGACGATCATCATGCCGACCGCGATCGGGTATCCGAACTGCCAATCCAATTCCGGCATCGTCTTGAAGTTCATGCCGTAGACCGAGGCGATCAGCGTCGGCGGCATCAGCGCGACAGCAACGACCGAGAACAGCTTGATGATCTTGTTCTGCTCGATGCTGACAAGGCCGAGCGTGGCATCGAGCATGAATTGCAGCTTGTTCGAGAGGAAGGTCGCGTGCTCCTCGATGGCCTGAACGTCGCGGATCGAGGTCCGCCACTCCGGCGCAAAACCACTCGCGGCCTTTTTCGGCCGCTTGTAATTGGCCGACAGGAAGAGCAGCACGCGCTCGATCGCCACCATGCTCTCGCGCACATTCGAGATGATGTGCTCGTACTGGCCGATCTTCTGGATCACGCCCTGATAGGCGCTGCCCTGCTCGACCTCGGCCGCCTTGCCGTCGAAGACCCGGCGCGAGGCACCGTCGATCTTGTCGCCGACGCCGCGCAGCACCTCGGCGGCCCGGTCGACGATGGCCTCGATCAACCCTTCCATGATGGCTTCGGGCTGCATGCCGCAGCCGCCCGGCTTGGCGACGCGGTTGAGAAAGATGCCGAATGCGCCGGGCTCGTCATAGCGCACCGTCACCAGCGCCTTCTCGGTCAGGATGAAGGTGACGTCCGCCAGCTTGGGGACGTTGCTATCCGACTGGCAGATCACCCGAGCCGTCATGTAATGCGCGCCGTTCTCGGTATAGATGATCTCGGACGGCTCGAGGTCATGCATCTCCTCGCGCGTCGGGATCGAGATCCCGAGATGGGCCTCGACCCGCTTGTCGTCCGTGGAGGTCGGATTGAGGAGATCGATCCAGACGGCTCCCACCGGGATCGGCTCATCCTGCGAGAGCGGGCGATGGGCCAACCGGTCGCCATGGTCGGGGCAGATGCTGTGGATCAGGAGCATAGGGGAGCGACTCGTCGGCAGCCGACAGGCCGCTTTGCTGCAGGGCAGGAACTCCAAGCCACCAACGATGTCAAACCGATGACGCGCCTTGCGGCGCGCTTCACACCCCGCCCTTCACACCGGCTGGCGGCTTGCTGTCGGCGGGCACGAAGAAGTCCGGCATCAGCGGCACTGACGGATCGACGCGGTAGGCCGAAAAGTYGGTGACGCCTTCGCCGGCCATGAAGCTGTCGTCGATCAGGAAATTGCCGGAAAACTGCCGCGACGACTTCAGGAAAATCATATGCGCGGCATCGGCCAGGATCTCGGGCGTGCGGCTCGCCTGCACCATCTTGTCGCCGCCGAGCAGATTCTGGACGGCCGCGGTCGCGATGGTGGTGCGGGGCCAGAGTGCGTTGACCGCGATGCCCTTCGGGGCGAGTTCGCCGGCCAGGCCCAGCACGCACAGGCTCATGCCGTATTTCGCGATGGAATAGGCGAGATGCGGCGCGAACCAGTGCGTCTTCATGTCGAGCGGCGGCGAGAGCATCAGGATATGCGGGTTCTCCGCCTTCTCCAGATGCGGGATCGCATATTTCGAGACCATGAAGGTGCCGCGCGTGTTGATCTGGTGCATCAAATCGAAGCGCTTCATGTCGGTCATCTGCGTGTTGGTCAGATTGATCGCGCTCGCATTGTTCACGACGATGTCGATGCCGCCGAAGGTGGCTGCCGTCTTGGCAATGGCGTCCGCGACCGCAGCCTCATCGCGCACATCGACCATCAGCGGCAGGCATTTTCCGCCGGCGGCCTCGATTTCGGCGGCGGCGGTATGGATCGTGCCCGGCAGCTTCGGATGCGGCTCGGCCGTCTTCGCGGCAATGGTGACATTGGCGCCGTCGCGGGCCGCCTTGAGCGCGATCGCGAGCCCGATGCCGCGCGAGCCGCCGGTGATGAAGAGCGTCTTGTTCTTGAGCGACATGGTCTCTCTCCCTCTCAATCTGGAATGGTGAAACGGGCCGGCTGAGTGCCGTCCTGATCGGTGAAGCCATAGGCTCGCGCGAGATCGGCAACATGCAGCACGGTCCCGGCGTGCCGGCTGGCATCGGGATCGGCGGCGAGCGCGGCGACGGCCCGGCCGGCATAGAGTGGCGTCTCCGTCGTCTCGGCCGCCATGCCGGCATCCTGCACGCGCTCGGTCAGGACATGGCCGGGCGAGAGGCCGAGCGCGGTGACACCGTAAGGCCTGAGTTCCTGCGCCATGGCGAAGGTCAGCCGGTTCATCGCAGCCTTGGCGAGATCGTAGACGACATCGCCGAGATAGCCCGCACCGGTATCGAAACCCACGGTTACGATCAGCCCCTTGCGCATCTGGACCATGGCCGGCGCAACGGCCTTCGCCAGCAGGAGCTGCGCATAGACGCCACTCTCGAAGCCCTGGCCCAGCCGTGCAGCCGGGCGGCGCCAGAACGGCGTGCCAAAGGCCGATCCGTCGGGGTACCTGTCGCCGTCATAGCCCTCATTGCCGCCCCAGACCGCATCGACGACGCAATCGAGCCGGCCGAAGCGTCGCAGAGCCCAGGAGACAAGCTGATCGACCTCGCGCTCCTGCGTATGGTCGCAGCGATAGGGATGCCCTTTGCCGCCGGCCGCCTCGACCTCGCGCGCCGTGTCCTCAAAAGTCTCCGGCCGCTGGTCCGTGCGGGGGCCGGCCTCGCTGGAGCGGCCGGTAACGATGACGGTTGCCCCTGCTTCGCCCAGGGCCCGCGCGATGCCGCGCCCCAGGCCGCGCGAGGCTCCCGCAACGAGGCAGATGCGGCTAGCGAGCGGCGCTGCCGCAAGGTCGGCGCCGGTCACCACCGGAGCGACAATTCCGGTAGCGCAGACATCGGCAATCCTCTAGACGAACCGTCCCCCGAATCAGGAGAGCCGGAATGGACAGCGCAGACGTCGCCGCCTGCTGGGAGGCCAATGCCGAAACCTGGACGCGCCATGCGCGCGCCGGCTACGACCTTTATCGGGATGCCCAGAACACGCCGGCTTTCATGGCGAACCTGCCCTCCGTCATCGGGCTCGAGGGCCTCGATATCGGCTGCGGCGAAGGCACCAACACCCGCGGGATTGCGCAGGCCGGCGCCCGGATGACCGGCATCGATATCGCGCCGACCTTCATTCGGCACGCACAGGAGGCGGAAGCTGCCGCTCCACTCGGCATCTCCTACCAAGTCGCCGACGGCATGGATCCGCCCTTCGCCGACGGGAGTTTCGATTTCGCAACCGCCTTCATGTCCCTGATGGATATGCCGCGGCAGGATCGCGTCCTGGCCGGAGCCGAGCGCGTTCTGCGCCCCGGCGGCTTCCTGCAATTCTCCATCCTGCATCCCTGTTTCGCCACGCCACTCCGCCGGGTGCTGCGCGACGAGAACGGCACCGTGCTCGGGATCGAGGTGCGCGAGTATTTCCGCGCCACCAATGGCGAGATCGAGACCTGGCGCTTCGGGGCTGCGCCGGCGCATGAGAAGGCCAAGGTCGAGCCGTTCAAGGTGCCACGCTTCCATCGCACGCTGAGCGACTGGATCAACCTCCTCATCACGACTGGCTTCACCATCGAGCATATGCACGAGCCGACTGTCGACGCGGAAACCGCGGCGCGCGAGCCCTATCTTGCGGATACCCGCGTCGCGCCGCTGTTCCTGCACCTGCGCGTGCGCAAGGCCGGCTGAGGCGCACGGCACCCCGCTCACGCGGCGAAGACCATGTCGGCCTCGGTCACGGCGCCAGCGCCTTCCGTCACGGCGAGTTCCAGCCCCGGGGCCTCGATGGCGCCATGCTCGGCAAAGAAGCGGGCCGTAGCCACGGCTGCGGCGCCGGTTTCCTCGGCACGCATGGCAAGCGCCTTCTTCGCCAGCCCGGTTCCGCCCTGCGCCAGGGCGAAGAGCTTGAGATAGGGCGTCGCGCCGGCGAGCACCTCGGCGGGTTTCGCCCCCATGGTCGCGAGCATCCATTCGGTTGCGCGCTCCAGCGCGTCGACTGCGCTCTTCAGCCGCTCGGCGGTGCGGCCGAAGCCGGGCGTGTTGGCCGCCGCAACCTCGTCCGCCACGCCCCGCATCTCGGCGATCAACGCCCTGACGGCATCGCCGCCGGAGAGCGGCAGCTTGCGCTGCACGAGATCGATCGCCTGGATGCCGTTGGTCCCCTCATAGATCGTGGCGATGCGGGCATCGCGCAGATGCTGGGCCGCGCCGGTCTCCTCGACATAGCCCATGCCGCCATGGACCTGGATGCCTGTCGAGGCGACTTCGACGCCGATATCCGTCGCATAGGCCTTCGCCACCGGCGTTAGAATCGCGGTTCGTTCGGCGGCCTGCTTGCGCTTGCCGATATCGGTCTCGCGATGCGAACGATCGAGCGCTTCCGCGACCATGTAGGAAATCGCACGCGCCGCCTGCGTCTTGGCCCGCATCTCCATCAGCATGCGGCGAATGTCGGGATGCACGATGATCGGGCTCATCGGCGCGCCCTTCGGCGCATCGAGTGCCGCGCCCTGCTTGCGTTCATGCGCGAAGGCGAGCGCCTGCTGATAGGCCCGCTCGGCGATGGCGACGCCCTGGAGCGCCACGTTCAGCCGGGCGTTGTTCATCATCGTGAACATGCAGGCGAGGCCACGGTTCTCCTCGCCGATCAGCCAACCGATCGCTCCGCCATTGTCGCCATAGGCCATCGAGCAGGTCGGTGAGGCATGGATGCCGAGCTTGTGCTCGATGCCGGAGCAGCGCAGGTCGTTATGGGCGCCGAGCGTTCCATCTGCGTTGACGAGGTATTTCGGCACGAGGAAGAGCGAGATGCCGCGTGTGCCGGGAGGCGCATCGGGCAGCCGGGCGAGGACGAGATGCACGATGTTCTCGGTCATGTCGTGCTCGCCATAGGTGATGAAGATCTTCTGGCCGGTGATGCGATAGGTGCCGTCCCCGGCGCGCTCGGCCTTCGAGCGCAGCGCGTTGAGGTCGGAGCCGGCCTGCGGTTCGGTGAGGTTCATCGTGCCCATCCACTCGCCGGAGACGAGCTTGGCGAGATAGGTCTCCTTCAGCTCCGCCGAGCCATGGGCATGCAGTGCCTCGATCGCACCGACGGTGAGCAGCGGGCCAAGCGCGAAGGCGAAGGCGGCAGAATTCCACATCTCGGTGCAGGCCGACTGCACCAGCGCCGGCAGGCCCTGCCCGCCATAGGCCTCCGGCGCCGGCAGTGCGTTCCAGCCAGCCTCGGCCCAGGCCTTGTAGGCCTCCTTCCAGCCGGGCGGCGTGGTCACCGCGCCATCCCTCAGCGTTGAACCGACCTTGTCGCCGACCATATTGAGCGGCGCGATCACATCGCCCGCAAATTTCGCCGCCTCGCCGAGGATCGCTTCGGTCATTCCGCCGTCGAGCTCGGGGGCCAGGCCATCGGCAACGAGCCGGTCCAGCCCTGCCACATGGCGCAAGGTGGCGACGATGTCCTCGACCGGGGCGCGATAGCTCATGGCCTTCTCCCTGAATGCCCTGCCCGCCTGGCAATGTGCCGGCGCAAGGTCTGCTGCCGTCGTTATGCGTTGACGGCGATGTTAGCGGCGAACTATCCCCTTCGCCACGCGCCAGCCTCACGACTTTCCGCCATACGCACTGCCGCGCAACACAGTTTATATATGAACCATTCCAGGTCAACGGGCTCCGGGATACGTCCGACCCGCATTCTGCAGGCCGATGCCGAAGGCATTGCCGAGGCCGCGCGCCTGCTGCGCGCCGGAGGCCTCGTCGCGCTGCCGACGGAGACCGTCTATGGATTGGCGGCCGACGCGACATCCGGCCACGCCGTCGCCGGCATCTATGCGGCAAAGGAGCGGCCGAGCTTCAATCCGCTGATCTCGCATCTGCCGAGCGTCGAGGCTGCACGGCGCGAAGGCCTGTTCGATGCCAATGCGCTGGCACTGGCAAAGGCCTTCTGGCCCGGGCCCCTGACGCTGGTGGTGCCGGCTTCGTCCGCCTGCCAGGTCAGCGAGCTGGCACGCGCCGGGCTTGCCTCCGTCGCGTTGCGCGTGCCGTCGCATCCGCTCGCCCATGCCATTCTCGAAGCGGCCGGACGCCCGATCGCGGCGCCCTCCGCCAACCGGTCGGGCCGGGTCAGCGCCACCAGCGCAGAGCATGTGCTGGCCGATCTCGATGGCCGGATCGATGCCGTGGTCGATGCCGGGCCGGCCGAGGTCGGTGTCGAGTCGACGATCATCGCCTGCCTCGATGGGGCGCCCAGGCTGCTTCGACCGGGCGGCGTCTCCCGCGCGGCGATCGAGGGCGTGATCGGCCGCCCGCTGGTGCTCGCCGGCGAGGCTGGCGCCGCACCGATTTCGCCCGGACTGCTCGCCTCGCATTACGCGCCCGCTGCCGCGGTGCGGCTGGACGCCGAAGCGCCCCGCACCGGAGAAGCCTGGCTCGGCTTCGGACCGGAGCCAGCGGGCTTCGTCGCGCCGGCGATTTCGCTCAACCTGAGCCCGCGCGGCGATCTCGCGGAAGCTGCAGCCAATCTCTTCGGCTACATGCGCCAGCTCGATGCGCAGGGCCCCAAGGCGATTGCGATCGCATCGGTGCCCGCGCACGGCCTCGGGGAAGCCATCAACGACCGATTGAGGCGCGCTGCGGCACCGCGCTGAGCCCCGCAAACAGCGCCTTGCAATTGCGCAAGATATCGCGATGCTGCCGCCGCAACCGGAGCCTGCGTCGATGAAGTCCAATCTCGCCTGGGATGATTTCAGGCTGGTCAAGGCGATCGCCGATCACGGCGGGCTGACGGGTGCGGCTGCTGCTCTCGGGGTCAATCATTCCACCGTGTTCCGCCGGCTCGGGCAGATCGAGGAACAGCTCGGCCTGCCCCTCTTCGAACGCCACAAGACGGGCTATGTCGCTACCTGCGCCGGCGAAGAGATGGCCGTCCTGGCGAGCCGCATGGAGGAGGATGTCACCGCCTTCGACCGCCGCCTGGCCGGGCGCGATGTCGCTCCTTCCGGCGAGGTCCGCGTCACCACGACCGACACGCTCTTCCTCAACATGCTGCTGCCGATCTTCGCGGCGTTCCGCCAGGCGCATCCGGCGATCCGGCTGGATGTCGCCATCGGCTACCAGACGCTCAACCTCTCGAAGCGCGATGCCGATGTTGCGATCCGGGCCAGCGATTCGCCCGGGGAAACGCTGGTCGGGCGCCGGCTCGCGACGCTGAACTGGGCGATCTATGGCCGCAGCGAGGACGGGCTCACCTCGGAGGAAGCCGCCGATCCTGCCGTTCTCTTCGAACGGGACTGGGTCACACTCGGCGACCAGCTCGGTTATGTGAAGGCGGCACGCCATGTCCGCGACCATGTCGCGCCGGAGCGGATCGCGCTCAAATGCTCGGCCGTACTCGGCCTCACCGAAGCCGTCGAACAGGGGATCGGCATCGGCCCCCTGCCCTGCTTCATCGCCGATCAGCGCCCCAGCCTGACGCGCCTGACGGCGCCCAATCCGGATTTCTCGACGGGGCTATGGATCCTGACCCATCCCGATATCCGCAACGCGCCGCGGGTGCGTGCCTTCATGGACTTTTGCGGAAACGAACTCGCGAAGCACCGCGGCCTGATCGAAGGGACGGGGTGAGCCTTGGATCGCCGTGCGTCCTACCGGACGCAATGTGGCGATCCCTCTCTTTGCGTAGCATCGGACTTTTCCGAAAGGTGGATTCCACTTTTCGGTCCGGGGCTCTAGCCCACCTCGACCACCACCCRGCCCCGCACCTTGCCCTCGACGATCGCCTTACCGGTCTCGATCACGCTCTCCAACGGAATCGTCGAGGTCATGGCAGCAAGCTTGTCGCGATCGAGATCGGAAGCCAGCCGCGCCCAGGCCTCGAGCCGGCGTAGTTTCGGGCACATCACCGAATCGACTCCGAGCAGCGAGACGCCTCGCAGGATGAAGGGTGCAACCGAAGCCGGCAGATCCATGCCCTGGGCCAGCCCGCAGGCGGCAACGGCGCCGCCATAGCGGGTCATCGCCAGCAGATTGGCGAGCGTATGCGAGCCAACCGCGTCGACGCCGGCGATCCAGCGCTCCTTGGCCAGCGGCTTGCCGGGGTTGGAGAGCTCATTGCGGTCGATGATCTCGGCTGCGCCGAGGCCCTTGAGATAGTCGGCCTCCTCGGCGCGGCYGGTCGAGGCGATGACATGCCAGCCCGCCTTCGCCAAAAGCGCGATTGCGACTGAGCCGACGCCGCCGGCGGCACCGGTGACCACGACCGGGCCGTCAGCGGGTTTCAGCCCGTGCTTCTCCAGCGCCAGCACGCAGAGCATCGCGGTGTAGCCCGCGGTACCGATCGCCATGGCGTCGGCCGGGGTCATGCCGGCCGGCAGCGGCACCAGCCAGTCACCCTTGACCCGGCTCTTCTGGGCATAGGCGCCAAGATGGGTCTCACCCGTGCCCCAGCCATCCAGGATGACGAGATCGCCCGGCTTGAAATCGGGGTGGCTGGAGGTCTCAACCCGGCCGGAGAAATCGATCCCGGGAATCATCGGCCAGCGCCGGATCACCGGCGCCTTGCCAGTGATCGCGAGCCCGTCCTTGTAGTTCACGGTCGAGTGCGTGACGCGGACGGTGACGTCACCCTCCATCAGATCGGCTTCGGCGAAATCCGTAAAGGCGAGGTTCGGGCCGGTTTCGCCCTTCGTCGCGACGAGCGCCTTAAAGCTGGACATGCATCACTCCTGTCGTGCCAACTGGTCACGGCAGGAGTGGAACGAGCCCGGGCAATCCGCAAGGCGCAAGCATGTGCGCCTTTGCCTCGTCCCGATCAGGCGGGCTGCGGCACCGCGCGCGTCACAGGCTTCTCGACGATCGGCAGGTTGATCAGGGCGGAGGCGACGCCCAGAGCGACCGAAAGCCACCAGACGATCTCGTAGGAGCCGGTGCGCTCATAGAGGATGCCACCGAGAAGCACGCCGAGGAAACCGCCGACCTGATGCGAAAAGAAGGCGAAGCCATAGAGCATCGCCATGTATTTCGTGCCGAACATCAGCATGACCAGCGAGGAGGTCGGCGGCACGGTCGAGAGCCAGAACAGGCCGATCACGACGCCGAAGGCCAGCGCGGTGGCCGGGCTTGCCGGCAGCAGGATGAAGGCCGCGATGGCAACCGCCCGCCCCAGATAGATCCAGGCCAGCAAATGGCGCTTCGGCATGCGGGAGGTCAGCCAGCCGGAGCCGAGAGAACCCGCCGCATTCGCGAGACCGATCACGGCAAGTGTCCAGCCGCCGACCCAGGCGGGCATTCCCGCATCCTTGAGATAGGCCGGCATATGCGCGGTGATGAAGGCGAGCTGGAAGCCGCAGGTGAAGAAGCCGAGCACGAGCAGGACGTAACTGCGATGCTTGAAGGCCTCCGTCAGGGCCTGCGTGACGCTCTGGTTCGGCAGGTTGACGGCCGAAGCAACCTGCCTGGCCTCTCCGGTCTTGCGCGTTCCCAGCATGATGGCGAGCGGCATCACCAGCAGCACCGAGCCGGCGAAGACGACAAGCGCCTGATGCCAGCCGATCTGCTCGATCATGATGTTGCCGATCGGCGGGAACAGGAACTGGCCGAAGGAGCCGGCCGCGGTCCCGGCACCGAATGCCATCGGGCGCCATTGCTCCGGCAGCAGCTTCCCGAAGGCAGCCAGCACGAGATTGAACGAACAGGCCGAAAGGCCGAAGCCGATCAGCACACCGGCGCCGAGATGCATCGTCATCGGCGTCGTGGCATAGGCCATGACGACGAGGCCGGCGGCATAGAGCAACGCACCGAAGCACAGCACCCGCACCGTACCGAACCGGTCGGCCACGGCGCCGGCAAAGGGAGCGCCGAGGCCCCAGAGCAGGTTCTGCAGGGCAATGGCGATACTGAACGTGTCGCGCCCCCAGCCGAATTCCAGCGTCATCGGGATCTGGAACAGACCGGCGCTGGCGCGGGGGCCGAAGGTGATCAGCGCGATCAGACAGCCGGCAGCGACGACGATTTCAGGCGCGTATCTGCGCCCAGTGGCCGCACTCATTGGGAGCTCCGACAATAGGACAGAAGGAGAGCAAGTTTAAACGTGTGGCTGCACGTTATCGTTTCGTCCCGCGCCGCAACAATGTCTTTTCGTGAAATTCCACATCACGGCCGCACATGGAACGCGGGTCGCCGAAGAACGCGCGCCTGAGCGCGGCATTAACCGGCTCTCAACCCTACCGGATGGATAACGGGATCGTCGAAAAGCGCGCCTTGGCTGCGCGGCCGACCCCCGGTGTTGTCAAGGCGGGCAGAGCGTTGAGTCAGTTGCGGTTACGGCGTCGCACGAGGCGAATCAGGGCGTTGGGTCTGAAATGGGCCCTGGCCACGGTCGCGCCCTGGGCGCTGTCCGTCGGGCTGCTGGTTTCCTTCACCGCATCCGCCGGGCAAAATCACGACGGCGACGCAATTCCCTATTCCATGCTGCGGCGCGCGGCGCCCTCGCCCGAATCCGTGCTCGAGGAAGGCCCTTCGATGCTGGTTGCGGCCAGCGCCTTCCGCCTGCCGGGCCTCACGCTGTCATCCTCGATCCAACAGGCTCATCTCTCCTTCGACGACCCCGAACGGCGTATCGCCATCGATCCGCGCCAGCCGCGCGAGGACATGAAGCGCACGGCAAGCGCCTTCCCCGAGGTCGACCGCAGCGCCAAGGGCGACCTGCTGCCGGGCCTGCGCCCGGGCCTGACGCTTACCCCGCAGCCACGCGAGCTCGAACGTGTCGTCTTCGGCGACAACCAGCCGGGCCTGATTTCGGGCGGCTTTGCGCTCGACGCCGTGCGCGAGGGCGAAAGCAGCGACGGTCCGCAAGTGGGGTTCGAGCCCTATGCCAATGACGAGGGACTGACCGACCCAGCCCTCTCGGACTCCTCGCCGAGCTCGCCGAAGCGGATCATCACCTCGCCGCGGGAAGCCGAGCTGAAGCTTGAGAGCATCGACGGCTCGACCCCCTCGGTTCCGCCCCCCTCGGCACAGTCCTCGTCGACTCCGACCGTGAACTACAGCGTCGCCACGATCGCGCGGACGACCCCGCCGGCCGTGGCCGCCGCACGGCCCGCCGCCAGCGGCAAGGCCGCCGCTCCCGCAACCAGCGTCGCGCGCAAGAGCGATCCGGGGCCGAAACAGATCTATACCGGGCTGATCCTGCCGGAGAACATGGCGCGCGAGCAGCGCTGCCTCGCCGAAGCCGTCTATTTCGAGGCTCGTTCGGAATCCGAGGAAGGCCGGGCTGCGGTCGCGCAGGTCGTGCTCAACCGGGTGAAGAGCGGGCTTTATCCGGACTCGGTCTGCGGCGTGGTCTACCAGAACCGGAACCGCTACCTCGCCTGCCAGTTCACCTTCGCCTGCGAGGGCAAGTCGCTGCGAATCACCGAGCCCGAGCCGTGGCGCGCCTCCGTGCGCATCGCACGCGAGGTCTTTGAGGGCACGACCTATCTCGCGGATGTCGGCGCCTCCACGCATTACCACGCGGACTATGTTCGGCCGTACTGGGCCAAGAAGCTGAAGAAAATGGACGTGATCGGCCGGCACGTCTTCTATCAGCTGAGGCCGGGCCAGACTTAGTCTATCCTGAATTTTCAACCGCGGGCCCTGACTCCAAACAGATTGAATACCGGGCTTGTTTGCGAGAATGCGGGGTCTTGGCTTGCGGGAGCGAGGCTGCATCGAGGCACCTCTGGCCGGCCCGGAGGTCACCCCACGGGCGGGCCCCCTGCCCTGGAAACCTCTGTCGGCTCCATGAGGGTGCTCAGCGAAAGCCCCTGCGCCAGGACCTGATCCTTCCGGGCAGCACCAGGCAGGACGCTCATGAAAGTCATCCTGTCAGCTTGACCCGGCCCGTCGCTTGGAATTGCATCTATGATGCCTCAGAACCGCGCGTGAATTGAATGCAGCTTCAGTCCCTGATTACCTGCCCGCATTGCGGACACGCGGCGGCCGAGACGATGCCGACCGACGCCTGCCAGTTCTTCTACGAATGCAAGGGATGCGGCGCATTGCTCCGGCCGAAGCAGGGCGATTGCTGCGTGTTCTGTTCCTATGGCTCGRTTCCCTGCCCACCCATTCAGGAGGCTGTGAACGGAGGATCCGGCAACTTGTCCTGCTGCGCCTCTCCTGGTCCGAGCGGAACGTGATCTGAGCCCGGGGGATACAGCCCGAAGCTGCGTCCATCTCGGCTGCACGCTGAACGAAATCGTTCTTGCCACCGTGCCCGGCCGGGACTTGCGGCCCGCTCTACCCTTGAGCCGGGAGGCTTCCGCTGCGTAGGGCTCGCCGGCCTGCTGCCTTTGCATTCCAATTCAGTATTCGAGGCCTTGCCGGACGCGCCGGATCATGGTTAATTTTACCTTGTTTTCGCGTTTACCTTGCGTTCATCACTGCCGGCTGGCTTTCTGCCTCCAACACGGCGGCGCCAGGACGCCGCCGGGGAGGTCGGAGTCAGACATGCGAGGCAAGGTGTTTTCCGCTTCCGCATTGGCCGCTTCGGTGGCTGCGGCCGCGCTGCTGCTCGGCGCCCAGGGCGCCCAGGCTGGCGGTGGCTGCTATGGCTCCGCCTGCTACACGCTGCAGCAGTCGCCCCCGGTCTATGGCACGATCAACGAGACCTATGTCGCGCGCCCGGCCCAGACGCAGTCGCGCATCATTCCGGCCGAATATGAATACGTCACCGAGCAGGTGATGGTGCATCCGCAGCGGGTCATCCCGCGCTATCGCCCGGCCCAGTACAGCACGGTTGCCGAACAGGTCCTGATCTCACCGGCGGGGCGTCGCTGGGAGGTGAGCCGCGATCTCTATGGCAATGTCACCGGTTGCTGGGTCGACGTGCCGGCGCGCTTCGGCATCCAGCAGCGCACGGTCGAGATCAGCCCGGCGAGCACCGATTACGAGACGCTGCCCGCGGTCTATGGCCAGCGTCAGCGCAAGGTCATGGTGCGCCAGACGCAGGTCGTGCACGAGACGATCCCCGCTCTCTACGAAACGCGCCAGCGCCAGGTGCTGATGAGCCCCGGCTCGCAATACTGGGCGCGCGGCCGCTATTGAGTTCACGCCTACCGAGAGTTTAGACGCAGACCCTTTTAACCACGGAAATGACCTTACGCCCCGGCTTCGGCCGGGGCTTTTTTTCATGCGATCTCGATATCGAGCCCGAGGTCGAGCACGCTGGCGGAATGGGTCAGGGCGCCCACCGAGATCATGTCGACGCCGGTCGCCGCAATCGCCGCGACAGTGTCGAGCGTGATGCCGCCGGAGGCCTCGACCTTCATGCGGCCGCCGACCATCGCAACGCCCGTGATCAGATCGGCAACGGACATGTTGTCGAGCATGACGATGTCGGCGCCTTCGACGAGGACCTCCTCGAGCTGGGCCAGGGTATCGACCTCGATCTCGATCTTGACGAAGTTACCGGCCTGGCGCTTGGCCGCCTGCAGCGCCGGGCGGATGCCGCCGGCGACGGCGACATGGTTGTCCTTGATCAGGATGGCGTCATCGAGCCCATAGCGATGGTTGCCGGCGCCGCCGCAGCGAACGGCGTATTTCTCGAACGCGCGCAGGCCTGGCGTGGTCTTGCGGGTGTCGACGATCATCGCCTTCGTGCCCGCGGCCTTGGCTACATAGGCCGCTGCCAGTGTAGCGATGCCCGAGAGCCGACCCATGTAATTCAAGGCGACACGCTCTGCCGAGAGGACGGAGCGGGCCTCCCCCTCGATGCGAGCCACAATGGCGCCGGGTTCGAGCCTGTCGCCATCCGACATGGCGGCCTCGAAGCGAACCGACGGGTCGTATTGCCGGAAGGTTTCGCGGGCGAAGGGCAGCCCGGCAACGATGCCGCTCTTGCGCGCGGCGATCACCGCGCTTGCCCGCTTGCCGGCCGGAATCGTCGCAAGGGTGGTGATGTCACCGGCTCGGCCGAGATCCTCGATCAGAGCGGCACGCACCGCTTCGGTGATGAGCAGGGGATTGAGGACGGCTTGGCTCACGTCGGGCTCCGGATCAGGACAGGGCGCGGCGCGCGGCAGGCGGCGCCGATAATGTCAGCTTGCTGCGCGTCGCCAGCGCCGTGCTGGCGTGCGGAAAATCGCTGCGCCAATGGCCGCCACGGCTCTCGCGCCGGGCAAGTGCGGCTGCAACGATGATGAGGGCGGCACTCGCCATGTTGACGAGCGTCGAACTGTCCGCAGCCTCGGCAATGGCCTGGAGCTGACGCGACGCGGCAAGCAGCCCTGCCCCGTCACGCACCACGCCTGCCCTTTCCGACATGATCGCGCGCAAGCGCTCGATCGCGCGCTGGTCCGCGGCCGTCGGCAGACAGGCCGCCGTGCCGCTCATGCGGACCGGCTTCCCCCTGGCTTTCATCACCAACGGGCGGCCCTTCAGGTGCTCGGCGACACGTGCGCCGAAAACCACCGCCTCCAGAAGGGAATTCGAGGCGAGCCTGTTGGCACCATGCAGGCCGGTGCTGGCCACTTCACCGGCGGCATAAAGGCCGGGAAGCGTCGTGTAACCATGAGCGTCCGTCGCCACACCACCCATGTGGTAGTGCTCGGCCGGCGCCACCGGCATGAGCTCGGTCGCTGGATCGATGCCCGCCTTGCGGCAGGCGGCGGTGACGGCGGGAAAGCGCTCGGAAAACTCCGCGCCGATCGCCGCCCTTGCATCGAGGAAGGCACCGCGCCCGGCCGCGATCTCGGCGAAGACGGCGCGCGCCACGATATCGCGTGGGGCGAGCTCGGCGTCCTTGTGGGCAGCCAGCATGAACCGCTCGCCAGCGGCATTGACGAGAATGCCGCCATCGCCCCGGATCGCTTCGGTCGCCAGCGGGGCGGGATCGAGCCCGAGCGCCAGCGCGGTTGGATGAAACTGCACGAACTCCGCATCGGCAATCGTCGCGCCGGCGCGTGCCGCCATGGCCAGTCCTTCGCCACGCGCCTCCGCCGGGTTCGTGGTCAGCGCGTAGAGATGGCCGATGCCTCCCGTGGCCAACACGGTCGCGACAGCATGAAATCGCGTCGCCTCGCGCGCCGCCCCGTGCTCGCCGCGCGCCAGCACGCCCGTGCAGGCGCCATCCGACAGAAGCAGGTCCTCGGCAATGAACCCTTCCCGGACGGTGATCGAAGGCGTCTGCCGCACCGCCGCAATCAGCGCCTGCATGATCGCGGCGCCGGCACCATCGCCGCCGACGCGGACGACGCGATGCTCCGAATGGGCGGCCTCGCGCGATTGCAAGAGGCGCCCGGCGAGATCGCGATCGAAGGGGACGCCATAGGACAGAAGATCATGGACGCGTTCGGCAGCCTCATTGGCAACCATGCGCGCGACGGCCTCGTCGACGATGCCGGCACCCGCCGCGATCGTATCGGCAGCGTGTTTGCCGGCCGTGTCGCCCTCGGACATCGCCGCGGCAATGCCGCCTTGCGCCCAGCTCGAGGAAGAGCCCTCGCCGAGGGGGCGCGGCGCCAGCACCGTGCAGGGCAGCGGCGCCAGTTTCAGGGCCGTGAACAGCCCCGCCAGCCCGCCGCCGACGATGAGGATATCCGCTTGGATGTCAGGCATGAGGGCCAATCCGCCGCCAGGGCCCCTCCCCCTGGGGGGAGAGGCATGCAGGCTTTACATCGTCAGGTTGACCATGCGCTCGACCGAGCGGCGGGCCTTCTCGGCCATCGCCGGATCGATCACCACCTCGTGCTGCATATAGACCAGCGATTCGAGGATCTTGGGCAGGGTGATGCGCTTCATATGCGGGCAGAGATTGCAGGGCCGTACGAATTCGACGCCCTTCGTCTCGGCTGCAACATTGTCCGCCATCGAGCATTCGGTGACGAGCAGGACGCGGCCCGGCAGCTCATGCTTGACCCAGTCGATCATCCCCTTGGTCGAACCGGCGTAATCGGCAACGGCGACGACCTCCGGCGGGCATTCCGGATGGGCAACGATCTTGATGCTCGGATCGGCCTCGCGGTAGCGCACGAGCTCTTCGGCGGTGAAGCGCTCATGCACCTCGCAGGCGCCGGCCCAGGAGATGATCTTCACCTTGGTCTGCGCCGCGACGTTCTTCGCCAGATACTGGTCAGGCACGAAGATGACTTCCGGCACGCCCAGGCTCTCGACCACCTGCACGGCATTCGAGGAGGTGCAGCAGATATCGACCTCCGCCTTCACATCGGCCGAGGTGTTGACATAGGCGACGACCGGACGGCCGGGGTAGCGCTCGCGCAACAGGCGGATATCGGCGCCCGTGATCGAAGAGGCCAGCGAGCAGCCGGCCTTCATGTCCGGCATCAGCACGATCTTTTCGGGGCTGAGCAGCTTCGAGGTCTCGGCCATGAAATGCACGCCGCCCTGCACAATGACCTCTGCCTTGGTCTTCGAGGCCACCTTGGCGAGCTGCAAGGAGTCGCCGACGATGTCGGAGACACAATGGAAGATCTCCGGCGTCATGTAGTTATGGCCGAGGATGACCGCGTTGCGGACCTGCTTCAGCTCGTTGATCGCCTTGATCGTCGGCGCGAAGAAGGGCCACTCCACTGCCGGAATGACGGCCTTGACCTTCTCGTAGAGATGCGCCGTCGCCGCCTCGACCTCAGGCGTCCAGGTCAGGTCGGGCATCGGCAGTGGCCGGAAGCGCGGATCGTCCCTGCGGCGCGCGACAGTGACCGGGGCGACAGCGTTGTCGGCCTCGAAGCCCCGAGACTTTTCCAAGCCCAAAGACATGGCATCCTCCTCATCCCTGCGATGCCGGAGCTCCGCTCCGGGTCGCCGCCGGCCTGTTGCTAGCCAGCTATGCTCGTTTTGAGCATAAGGATATTAGCACGTCTCCCCGATGCTGACCAGCACTCGGCATCCCGCGCCAGCGCGCGGTCCTTCATGTGTTTGGGGAATATGGCAGGCAGTCAGGCGATGCCGCCGGTGACCAGCGCCAGGACGCCAAGACCGAGCACGAAGGCCAGGATCCGGGCGGGCATCCCGACAAGGGCGCCGGGAGGGCGGCCCGTCACGAAACCAAAGACGACTTCGATGAGGCCGAGCCCGATCAGGACGAACAGATAGCGCGGGAAAGCTGCCGATCCCGCCAGCCATCCAATGTGAGCCGCGAGTGCGACAAGGCCTCCGAGGCCTGCGCCTACAGCGAGGAAGAACAGTTCAACCCGGCTGAAGCGCATGCTGCGGCTCAGCGCCGACGGAAGTTCTGATTGCGCGGCGGCCCACCCGGAGCCGGTCCCGCCGTCTTCTGACGGAAGTTGATGCGGCCACGATCAAGATCATAAGGCGACATCTCGACGACGACCCGGTCTCCGGCGATCGTGCGGATGCGGTTCTTCTTCATCTTGCCGGCCGCGTAGGCCAGGATCACATGGTCATTGTCGAGCTTCACCCGATAGTTTCCATCGGGCAGCACCTCGACCACCGTGCCGTCGAACTCGAGAAGTTCTTCTTTCGCCATTCCTTGGTCCTTCTTCTGCGCCTTGGGCGGACGACCGGATCAGAGGGATCCGCCGGCCCGATCGTCCCCTGGCTATCCGCGCGTCAGTTCGCGCGGCGCCGGGCGCCGCCATTGCGACGTTGCTCTGTTCTTTGCTGCAAGAACGCGACGCCGCCAAGTCCTTCCTTGCCGGCAACGCTGTCTTTTCGCGCCGAAGGCGCCTCAGTGCGCTGCGGCGGACGGTCATTGCGCGGTGTCTCGCTGCGCTGACCGCCGGCATGCTGGGGCTTGCCCGCCTGCTGCGGCTTCGCGCCCTGGCGCTGGCCCTGCGGCCGGCCATGATCGCGCCCGCCACCGGAGCCCTGGCCATTGCGGCCGCGACCCTGGTTCTGCGGCGGCTTCTTGGGCGTGCGGCCATCCCAGTGCGGC
>NZ_JBFTZN010000055.1:0-36688 GCF_056406775.1 Allobosea sp. P1_A7 | reverse complement strand
AACGCCGTCCTTGCCGCGGCCGGCTTCAACTTCAAGCTCCTCATCCGCTGGCTGATGTTTTTGTGCGCCTGGATCACCGCCGCAGTTGCCGCCATGTCGACGGCAAAATCCCGGCCTCAGGCCGCGTGAACGCGTTCTTCACGGTCGACGTGACAACACCACCAGCAGCAGGCCATACGCCGAATTGATCAGTCCGGTAAGATGCAACGACTTCGCCAAAGCAGCCTGTATCCGCAACGGTCAAGTGCGCGGGCGCTCACCCTTCGACAGGCGACGCTCGATACTTGCGCTGTAACAAGACAAGCCAAAGCAGATGATAAAGAACACCGCGCCGGCAAAGAAATAGGCGGTTTGCCGAATCTGGTCGCCGATGTTCCACGCCGGATCAATCAGCGCCCCCTGCAGTACGCCAAGGAAATCGAACAGGCCGGCAATCAGAATGATCGTCGTTTCCTTGATAATCGAGATTGATACGTTGACGATGCCTGGAATCGCGGCGCGGAGCGCCTGCGGCAGCACGCACAGCACGAGCGCGTTCCGCTGCCTGAGACCCAACGAAAGCGCAGCCTCCATCTGCCCCTTGGGCACCGACTGAAGGCCGCCCCGGATGACTTCGGCCATGATGGCGGCGTTGAACAGGCTAAATGCGATCAGCGCGCGCAACAGTACGTTGATCTCGACACCGGGCGGAGCGAACAGAGGGAACAGAACGATTGCCAAGAAGAGGACGCCGACGAGCGGCAGTCCGCGCATTACGTCGATATAGAGCGCAGCTAAGCCGGCAACGATCGGCAGGTCCGACCGCCTGGCCAGCGCAAGCGCCAGGCCAACAGGTAACGACGTCGCTATTGTACATGCAGCAACGATCGTGGTGAGCATGATGCCGCCCCATTGCGTCGTCGGCGCCGGCCACAGGCCGAACCATCCACCGCGCAAAAGGATAGTCGCGACTATCGCATAGAGCGATGTAAAGCCGAAAGCTGCGAGCGCCTTTCGTCTTCTCCAAGGCAGTGCAAACATTGCGACGCCGACGATCGCGATAATCAGGCACAGAATCGGGCGCCAGCGTTCGGACGGCGGGTAAAGGCCGAGGCCTGCGGGCCTGCGCCGCTCCACACCGCGTCGACCAGCATCCAGCGGACAAGGCCGGGAAGGGTCATGCCAAGCCAGATGAGAATCGCGGCGGTGAACGCCGCGTTGAGCGGCGTCGATATGCAGCGACGCAGAAACGTTGTCGCACTCACCTTAGCGCTCCCGCCTTAGCATGCGCCCGTTGGCGACGTTGGCGACGGCCGCGATCGCGAGATTGATGAGCAGGTAGCTCGCCATTGTTATGCCGATGATCTCAAGCGGCTGTCCTGTCTGATTGAGCGCGGTTCCCGCGAAGATCAGCATGAGGTCGGGATAACCGATGGCGGCCGCTAGCGAAGAATTCTTGAACAGGGTGATGTACTGGCCGGTCAGCGGCGGGAGTACCGCCCGGAAGACCTGTGGAATGACGATCGCCGCGTAAATGCGCGATTGCGAGAGGCCGAGCGACATGCCCGCCTCGGTCTGTCCTCGGTTGACGCTGGCGATGCCGCCGCGAATGAGTTCAGCGATGAATGCCGAGCCGTAAATCGTCATGCCAATGACCATGGCCACGAACTCGGGAATGACGGTGGCGCCGCCGGCGATATTGAAACCGCCGAGCCTTGGCATGTCCCAGGCGATCGGCGTCCCGGTGACGACAGTGCTCGCGAACGGCAGCACAAGTGCAACGAGAGCTGCGCCCCAGATACCGCGCGCCGAATGGCCGCTCGCAATGCGCCTCCGTCGTGCGGCGCGGGCGAGCAGAACGAAGGCGACGAGGCCGACCGCGAGTAGGGCTATGAAGGCGACAAAGCCGGGCTCAGGAACAGGCCAGGGAAGAGCGAGGCCGCGCTTGTTGAGGAAGACAAGGTCGAACAGCGAAAGGCTCTGACGCGGTGGCGGCAGCGGCCCGAGTACGGCGAAATACCAAAAGAACAGCTGTAGCAGGAGCGGGATGTTGCGCACGGCCTCAATGTAACCGAGCGCAATGAGCGCAAGGAGCGGGTTGCGGGCGAGCCGAAGCAGCGCGACGGCAAGGCCGAGCACAGTCGCCCCGGCGATGGACAGCGCGCCGAGGAGGACCGTATTTAGCAGCGCGACCCAGAAGGCGCGCAGGTAGGTGGACGTTTCCGGATAGGGGATCAGCGCTTGCGCGATGTCGAAGCCCGCCGGCCTGCTGAGGAAATCAAATCCGACACGCAGGTTGAGCCGCGCGACATTGGCGCCGACATTGCCGACGATGAAGGCCGCCGCGGCGCACAGCAGGAGCACGAGCCCCACCTGAATCGCGAAGCCGCGCGGCTCATCGAGCTTCAGGCGGCTTGACCAAGACGCGCGAGGCGGTGTCATGCGGCCTTCTTCCGCTCTGACTTTGGCGTTATCGGCGTACATACCGCAGTTTGGTGGGATCAACGGAACGGCGGCGCGATTACCAGCCCGCCATCTTTCCACAGTCCGTTGAGCCCACGGCTTAATCCGATCGGCGACTTCGCTCCCAGATTGCGGTCGAAAATCTCACCGTAGTTTCCAACGAGCTTGACGATATTGTAGGCCCAGTCACGCGACAGGCCGAGCTTCTGACCAAGGTCGTCGCTCACGCCGAGGAAGCGCTTGACCTCAGGATTGGTAGAGGACGCCTTCATCTCGTCGACGTTCTCCGAGGTGATGCCAAGTTCCTCAGCCGCGATAGTCGCGAACATGACCCAGCGCACCAGATGGGCCCATTTCGGGTCGCTGTCGCGTACAATGGGGCCGACGGGCTCCTTGGAGATGGTCTCCGGCAGGATGAGGTGCTCAGCCGGATTCTTAAGTCCCTGGCCTCGCGACGCTAGCGAGCCGCGATCGTTCGTCCAGGCGTCGCAGCGGCCCTCGTCATAGGCGAGGCGCGCCGGATCGGTGCCGTTAAAGGTGACGATCTTGTAGGTCAGCTTGCGCTGCCGGAAATAGTCCGCGACGTTGAGTTCGGTCGTCGTGCCCTGGGCTGCGCAGATTGTTGCGCCATTCAACTCGTTCACGCTCTTCACGTTCGCAGACTTGCGCACCATGAAACCCTGGCCATCGTAGAACAACGCCTGGGTGAATTCGAGGCCGGCGCCGTTGTCGCGATTGAAGCTCCAGGTGAAGCGGTGCGTCAGCACGTCAACGCCCGCAGTCGCGAGCACGGWGAAGGCGTCGCGGGGCTCGACCACCTTGGTTTCGGCTTTCGCGACATCGCCGAAGATCGCAGCGCTCAGCGCCCGGCAGAAATCGACGTCGAAGCCGCGCTGCTTGCCTGCAGAATCGGTGAAGGCAAAGCCGGGATTGTTCGGCGACGTTCCGCAGCGGACAACCCCACGTTGCCTTACGTCCTCGAGCGTGCCGGCATGAGCCGCGCCGAGCGACGCGAAAAGGGCCGCGGTAGCGACCGTCAGGGCCATAGATAGTGGAGTCCTCGACGTCACGGCTTCCCCCTGAGGATATGGTTCTTGGGTCTTTGGCGTGATGTGCGGCAGTTGGCCACGACACCGACGCGCGCCGAGAAGGCCCAACCGCCCAGCAAATAGCAATGGGGCGATAGGCTCTCAGGTGATAGGCAATCGCTTATCGCCCTTGCTGTTGTGCGCCGCGAGCTGTCGCCGGAGATGCTCGGCGAATAACGCGACCGCTGGCGATACCGGCTTGGTCACTGAGAACACCTGCCGCATTTCCATGGTCAGAGGCGGGGCGTCGAGCGAGAGCATGACGAGGGCGCCACTGTCGAAATCCGCCGCAACCCTGTCCAGCACGCAGCAATAGAGGCCGACGCCGCCGATCACCAGGGCGCGCAGAAATTCAAATTCGGTGGCCTTCGAGACGAGATCGACACTGGAGACGCCGATGCCGGCCAACAACGCTGCAATGCCCTGTCCAAGAAGCGATCCGTCTGGCGCGCCGACGAAGGGATAGGCCGACAGCTCCGCCGGAGGGATGTTTTGGCGACGGGCGAGCGGATGCTCGGGCGCAGCCGCTATGGCCAGCTGCATGTGGCCTACCGTCGTTGCGCGAAGACCTTGAATGTCCTGCTCGCCGAGGAACAAGCCGATATTGGCGGTTCCGTTGCGAATCATATCGACGATTTCTTCTTGACGGCCGACGCGCGTAATGAGCTCGACCTCCTTGTGCTCGCCAGCGAAGTTGGCCAGCAGGGGTGGCAGCACTTGCGACAGTGATCGCTGGCACGCGAAAACGACGCGGCGTTCTGCCACCGCGCGGAAGCGGGAGAGATCGCTCACCATGTCATCTGCTTCGGCGAGCAGCTGCCTGGCGTGGCTGAGGAAGGTCTTGCCGAGATCCGTGAGCTCGACGCCGCGGCCTCGGCGCCGCTCGAACAAGGCGCCGCCTGATTGCGCTTCCAGTGCTTGCACGTGCGAGCTGATGGAGGGTTGCGCTACGCCCAGCCTTTCCGCTGCGGCGCGGAACCCGCCGCCTTCGGCGATCGCGATAAATACCTCGAGCCGCCTTAACGTCAGGCCCGGCACCCGCTTCATGGCATTCCCCCATGCGCATTCTTGTTCGCATAATAGTCAATTGGCTATCGCCGTCATAGGTGTTTCGCCCCGTTGATCTGGCTCTGCCTTCCTGAAACGTTCCCGCCACCTCAACGTGGCGCCGAGGCCCAAGCGGCTGATGGCGGCCTGAGATCGGCGTCTGAACAGAATTGAATGGGGAGGTCTTGGATGGCGCTGCAGGATGCTGCTCCCGCCTCATCGCTTAGCGTCGCGGTGGACATCGGCGGCACGTTCACGGACCTTGTCGGGTTCGACGAGGCGACAGGCCGGGTGCTCCAGTCGAAATCGCTGACGACGCCGCAGGAACTGTCCCAAGGGGTGTGGGACTGCCTCGCGAAGGCAGGCATCGAGCCCCGCGCAGCGCAGAATCTCGTGCATGGCTCGACAGTCGCCATCAACATCGCGATCGAGCAAAAGGGCGCGAAGACGGCTCTCGTCGTCACCAAGGGCACGCGCGACGTCTACAAGATCGGCCGGCAGAACCGGCCGGACGCCTACGACTTCAACTTCAAAAGGCCGTCACCCCTCACGCCGCGGTCGTTGACGTTCGAGGTGAGCGAGCGCCTGAAGGCGAGCGGGGAAGTTCTCTCGCCGCTCGATCAGCGGGAAGTAGAGGACGTCGCCGCGAAGATCCGCGACAGCGGCGTGGCAGCGGTCGCCGTATGTTTCCTGCACGCCTACGCCAATCCCGCCCATGAGATCGAGGCGRGCCGCCTCCTGCGGGCCGCGCTTCCCGGCGTGTACGTATCGCTGTCGCACGAGATCGTCCGCGAATACCGCGAATATGAGCGCACCTCGACCACGGTGATGAACGCTTATATCGGCCCGCGGTCGGCTGAATATGTCGGCCGCATGCAGGACCGCCTTGGGGAGGACGGCTTCGACGGCCGGTTCCTGATCATGCAATCGTCGGGCGGCGTCATGTCGCCCGAGCACGCCAAGGTGCTTCCGGTCGCTATGATGGAATCGGGTCCGGTTGGCGGCGTCATCGCTGCGGCCGAGATCGGGCGGAGGCTGGGTCTGCCGAACGTCATCACCTTCGACATGGGCGGCACGACGGCCAAGACCAGCCTGATCCAGAACGGCGTCGTCTCGATCGCTCAGGGCTATCATGTTGGCGGCCACGCCAGCGGCCATCCTGTGATGTTCCCGGTGGTGGACATCGTCGAGGTTGGCGCCGGCGGCGGCTCTATCGCCTGGATCGACAATGTCGGCGGCCTCAAGCTTGGCCCGCGGAGCGCCGGTTCCGACCCAGGCCCTGTGTGCTATCGGCGGGGCGGCGCCGAGCCGACGGTCACCGACGCCAACGTCGTTCTCGGCCGCATCGGCGCCAGGAGCTTTCTCGGCGGCGAGATGCCGCTCGACGAGGCGGCGGCGCGCGCCGCTCTCACGGGGAAGATTGGCGAGCCGCTCGGGCTTGAGGCGGCCGCCGCGGCGCATGGCGTCATCCGCGTCGCGATCGCCAAGATGGCGCTCGCCGTGCGCGGCGTGTCTGTGCAGCGCGGCTACGACCCGCGCGACTTCGCTCTTGTTGCGATGGGCGGCGGCGGACCGCCACACGCCCTTGAGATCGCGCGCGACCTCGCAATTCCAAAGGTCATAATTCCAAATCTTCCCGCGCATTTTTCCGCACTCGGCATGCTGATGAGCGATGTGCGGCATGATTTCGTGCGCACGCATTATCGAATCCTGACTGACGCGGACACGGCGGAAATCCGCACGCTTTACGACGAACTAGCGGACGCAGGCGCCGTGGCACTCGATCAGGCGGGCGTCGAACCCGCAGTTCGCTCTGTCGAATATTTCATGGACCTTCGCTACGCCGGGCAGGAGTTCACGCTTCAGATTCCCGTGAACGCCGATGAGATTGCGCACGGTGCCATGGCGGCTGTTCGCGGCCGCTTCGATGACACGCATCAAAATCGTTTCGATCACTCTGCGCCGGACGAACCGGTAGAACTGGTCAATCTGCGTCTAACGGCGCGCGGAGCGCGCCCCAAGATCATGTTTCCGCGGCTTGCAGACGGCGACGGCGACGCCCGGATTGGCGTTCGTCCGATCGTACTCGACGATCCGGCCAAGCCGATCGACTGCCCGGTCTATCGGCGCGAGCGACTTCCCGCCGGCGCGCGAATCGAAGGCCCTTGCGCCATCGAGGAGTTCGGATCGACGACGCTTCTGTTCGCCGGCGACGCGGCCACTGTCGTGGAGACGGGCGAGATGATTGTGGAGGTGGCACGGCCATGAGCGGAGGTTCTCCAGTGCTCGATCCAGTCACGCTTGAGGTGATGCGCAACGCGCTGCCCGCCATCTCGGACGAGATGAGCTACGATCTCCAACGCACCTCCTACAACATGATGATCTACGAGGTACGGGACTATTGCACCGCGCTGCTCGACGTCGACGGCTCGCTGATCTCGCAGAACATCGGCGGCGTCTCGCATTTCGTCGCCGACCTCGGCGCCGTCATCAAGGATGGAGTCGCTCGCTTCGGGCAGGACGGCTTCTCTCCCGGCGACGTCGTCATGCACAATCATCAGGCGACGGCGGGGCAGCATCTCAACAACGTCGTTATCTACACGCCCGTGTTCCACCATGAACGCCTGGTCGCCTTCGCGGTCGTGCGCGCGCACTGGGCCGACGTCGGCGGTCAATCCACGGGATTTGGCGGCACCGGCGCCTACGATCCATGGAGCGAGGGCCTTCAGGTCGATCAGCTCAAAATCTACGAGAGAGGACGGCCTGACGAGAAGGTCCTCAAGATAATCCGCGACAACATCCGCTATCCCGACGCGGCCTTCGGGGATCTGCGCTCGCAGCTCGCGGCGTGCAGGCTCGGCGAGCGTCGCTTCTGCGAGCTGCTCGACCGTTACGGCCACGACGATGTGCTCGCGATGATCGCGGCGATCTACTCGGAGACCGAAGCGAAGGCGCGCGTTGCGGTCGCCGCGATCCCGGATGGAACCTACGAAGCCGAGGCTAAAATGGACGGCCCGCGCGGCACGCCGCCCTTCGAGATCAAGGTGAAGGTGATCGTCGCCGGCTCCGACATGACGATCGACCTGTCAGGCTGCTCGCCTCAGCGGGAGAATTCAGGCCTGAACAGCCGCACTTATGCTGGTGCCTATATCGCCTACAAGGCGTTGACCGCGCCGATGGAGCCGCTGAATGAAGGCGCGTTCGGCGGCCTCAAGGTCGTGATCCCCGAAGGCAATATGATGATGGCGAAGTTCCCCGCCTTTATGGCGAGTTGGGGCTCGCCTTTGCCAACGGTCGTCGACGCTATCTGGCGCGCTTTCGCGGGGGCGCTGCCCGACCGCATTCCGGCGGCTCATTCCGGCTCGCTTGGAGCGCCGTTTGCGCTGTCCGGACAGGACCCTGCACGTGGCGCCGGGTTCGTCGCGCAGAGCATCGAGGCCGGCGGTTGGGGCGGCCGTCCGGATGCAGACGGCGAAGACGTGTCCATGTCGGTTTGCCAGGGCGATGTGCGTAACACGCCAATTGAAACCATGGAGCTCAAGGCTCCGCTGATGGTCGGCGAGCGAGCCCTCTGGGCGGACTCGGGCGGGCCTGGGAAGTTTCGTGGCGGCCTGGGAGTGAAGACCACGATCCGATCGCTGGTCGATGGCCGCTGGAACGCCGGGCCGCCGGGTCACCGTTCCGGTTACGCGCCATGGGGATTGTGCGGCGGCAAACCCGGCGCGATCGGCTTCACGATGATCCGCGAGCCGGGCGGCGACTACGAGCGGTCGCTGGCGCCCCGCGTGTTCGGACCGGCCGGAACCGAAGTCATCTACCGCACATCGGGGGGTGGTGGATGGGGCGATCCGCTGCAGCGTGACGTTGACCGCGTGTCGCGCGACGTGCGCGAGGGCTACGTCTCGCCCGAGCAGGCGCGCGATGCCTACGGCGTCGTCATCGACAGCAGCGGCCGCGTCGACATCGCCGCCACACATGCGCTGCGAGAGGGCGCGGAGGTCGCATGATGACGAGCGCGACATGGATCGACGAGGCGCTCCGGACGCGCTGTCTTGCGCGCCGGCGCGAAGCCGTCCGCGACAGTCTTCGCGCCAAAGGCCTCGACGGGCTGATCGCGTATGGCAGCGGCCGACACTCCTTCCTCGCCTCGAACCCTGCGTGGTGGCTGACGGGGCTTCGGCAGATCGGACCGCATCTTGCGATTGTGATTACGCTGGACGGCGATCCGTTCGTGATCGCCACTCCCGCCTACGACGTACGACGGATCGCGCAGCGCATCGGCCATGTCGAGCTGACGGTAGTCGACGAGGCGGACTTCATCGAAACCGTGCGCCGGGAGCTCGATCGGCGCAGTCTACTCGGCAAGCGCTTCGCGATCGCGGGAGGCGTTCAACCAAGGCGCATCAACGACGCCTGGCCGACTATTTTCTCGACGCCTCCGCAATCTGGGGATGCGCTGGTAAGCGACATCGCCAGATTGCGCGACGATTGGGCGATGGCGTGCGTTCGCCGTGGCGCTGATATCGCAGAACGAGGCTGGGCCAACGCGCTCAACACGGCGCACTCGGGAATGGCGGAGTATGAGCTTGCAGCGGAGATGGAAGCCGATATGCGCGCCATGGGCGCCGAGGATAATTTCCAACTCCTGTCCGCCTCCCAGCACAATCGCGCCGCGCATCGCGCTAGCAATCGCATCTTCGCCGCCGGGGACGTGCTGCTCGGCGAAGTGACGCCATCCGTCGAAGGCGAATATGTGCAGATCTGTCGAACCGCCGTCTTCGGCGAGCCGACCAAGCTGCAGCAGGATACGTTCGCGCTTCTCGATGGCGCGCTGCGGCGCGCGATGGCAGCAGCGACGCCCGGCACGCCCGCCCGAGACATCGTGCGCGTGATGAACGAGCCGATCATCGCCGCGGGCTACGAAACCTACACCAAGCCGCCCTACATGCGCACGCGTGGCCACAGCATGGCGCTCGGTTCGCTCGATCCCGAGATCGCCGTGGACAGCGACCAGATTCTAGTCGAAGGCATGGTCTTCGTGCTGCATCCGAACCAGTACATCCCGGAAACCGGCTATGTCATGTGCGGCGAGCCCGTGCTTATCACGCGCGACGGCGCCGTCCCGTTGACTGCCCGCATGGGCGCGCTGGACGTCATTCCAGCCTGAAGGAGGCGGTCATGCTTTCGCTCGAACCTTCGATCAAACGCGGCCTGACGTTCTGGGACCGCGCGCTGCTGTCGCCCGACGAATTCGACGAGCGCGTGCGACTCGTGCGGGAAGACATGCGACGCCGCGGTCTTGCGGCGATCGTCATCGCCGGTAACATGTATGAGGACGAGGATCTCGTGTTCCTCGTCGGCTACAATGTCGACGGCGTCTTAGTTCTGCCGGCGCAAGGCGAGCCGGCGATCTTCACCAACAGCGGCAGTCGCGAAAGCTTCTTCCTGCGCGAACTGACCTGGGTCTCCGATCTGTCTCATCGCGGCGCGCAGACTGGCGCGGCCGTCGCAGAGACTCTGAGGAGCCGTGGGGTGACAAGCGGCCGCATTGGCGTCGCCGGCCTGCAGGTTCTGGCCGGGCACCCTTACAATGATCTCGTTCGTAATCTCGTCGCCTATCAGATCGAGGATTTCACGCCAGCCTACCGAGCTCTGCGCCAGACGCTGCGGCCCCGCGAACGCGCCGCGCTGCGCGTGGCGTTCGGCATGGCGGACGCCGCAGCGATCGCGGCCGAGAAGATCTACGCGGCCGGCGCATCGAACGCGAGCGCCGTCATCGAGGCCGAGCGCGTCGCACGCCGCGTCGGCGCATGGGATGTGCGCATCCTGTCGAATCTTGACGGCGGTGAATTGCGTCCATTCGAACGGTTATCTGACGAGAGGCGCGACCCGTTCCTGATGTGGATCGCGACGCGCTACCAGGGTTACTGGGCCGCGCGCGCCGTCAACGCGCCTGCCGATCCCAAGAGCGAAGCGGCGCGCGCTGTCGCGGCTATGGCGGCTGCGGCGCGCCCCGGCGCGACCGCCGGCGAGATCGCAGCAGCGGGCCTCGCCGGCCTGAGCGAAGCCTCCCGCCGAACTGCTTTGGCTCACGGCCTTGGCGGCGGCGTTGGACTAGCCATGGACGCGCCGCCCTTGATTCGCCCCGAAAGCCGCGACGTTCTCGCGCGCGGCATGACGTTGTTGCTTCATGTCTTCGCTGAAGGCGGCGATCGTCCGTCGCTGGCGGGTGCAATGATCGAAATCGACGCTGACGGCGCGCAGACGGTGGATGCAATTCCCGCGTCCCTGCCGCCGATCACGGCGGCGGCCTGAGCGTGATTGTCCGGGACTGGGCAGACGAGTTCGTCCAGCGGGCGCCACCTTCTGCAGCGCATATCGACATACGCGTCGCCGACATCGCAATGGCCTTCTTTGCAGGGTGCGGCGCGATGGAGGCCAGGCGTCTCGCCAAGGCTTTCCGCGACAATGAAGCCGCGGCCTGCTCCGCAATGGTTCGACGCACAGAGTGCGACGATATCAATGTCGGGTCGTGCATAACGCCGGGTTCGGTGGTCGTGCCGACAGCGTTGGCCGCGGCATGTGAAAACGACGTCGCGCTTGAACGCTTCGATCGGGCTGTCGTAGCCGGCTACGCCGTCGGAGTGCGCCTGGGGCGCGCGCTTGGCGGCGTCGCGGCCCTGAGTGGCGGCATTTGGCCGACATGTTTCGCGGCACCAATGATGGCGGCCGCGACGGCCGCGGTCGCGCGCGGCTTTGATCGCGACGGCGTTTCGTCCGCCATCGCGCTCGCCGTCGCCCGGGCCGGCGGACGCGTCGGGCGGCCCGCCGGTGCGCCATCTGGACGATGGTTGGCGTTCGGAGACGCCGTCGCGTCAGGCTGCCGGGCGGCCGACGCCGCGGCGCTTGGGTTCCAGGGCGACCCGTCGCTCCTAGGCCGCGACTGGCTGGCCGCCATCGGCGGTCCGGCGCATATTCAGCCGAGCGCCTTGCGGGCGTCGGAAACAGATGACTATATTCGGTCGAACGCGACGGCGAGCCGGCCGCCGATCTTATCGATTACGCCGCACGTATCCACATTCACGCCGACGCGGCGCTTGATCGGTACATGCCGGAGGTCTGGGGCGCGCGCGTGCGCGTCCAATCTGGCCGCCGCGCCGTCGAGGAGTTCTGCCTCGCGGTCGACGGTGATCCCGGCCACGGAGACGCAACGGCGATGCTACGCGCAAAGCTTACGCGCCTAGCGCCGATCGCCGATCAACCGCTCTGCGCCGCGTTGCTGGAGCCGGCGAACGATGAGGCGCGTCGCGCGCGCCTAAAGACGCTCTGGTGCGCGATGCGCGCGCGGCTCGCCGACGCCCCCTAGGCCACGATTGGGAAAAGCGGGGACCAGTTTTCCGTCCAATCGTGGTCTAAACTTGTGGAACCGATCACGTTCATCACTTCAGATCGGTTCGATCTGAAGTGATAATGATCTAGAGTTCTCAGGCTGCGGCGCTGGCGAGGGTGCTCGGCGGCGCATCGCGCAGATTGAGAATGCGCCTCGCATTATCGTAGAACAGCTTCTGTTTGTCGGTCGGCGACAACTCCAACTCGTCGAGCAGGCGCAACGTCTCGGACGGCATCCAGCACGGATAATCCGTGCCGTACATCACGTTGTCGATGCCGTAATATTCGATGGCGAACTTCATGCCGAGGCTGTGGGGCGAAACCGTATCGGTGAACATCCGTTTGATATAGGCGCTTGGCGGATGCGGCAGTCCGACGCGTGCGCCGTTCTTGTCCATCCGTCCCGACTGGTAGGGCAGCGCCCCCCCCGTATGCGACATCACGATCTTCAGCGTCGGATGGCGCTCCATGATGCCCGAGAAAATCAGTCGCGCTGCAGCGACGCTGACCTCCATGACACGGCCAAGGGTCAGGTGCAGCGCGCCGCCGTAACCTTCCAGAACATCCTGGAACACAGCATCCGTCGGATGGATGAACATGGGAACGCCGAGTTCAGCGACGCGCGAATAGAAGGGCTCGAGACGTTCCGCATCGATGCGCGGATCGTTGCCCACGCTTCCGGGAACGTTGACGCCCATCAGGCCGAGCCGGCCGACCGCGTCGTCCAGCACCTCGATCGCGACTGCGGTATCCGTCAACGGCACGGCCGCGCTGGCCCAAAGCCGCCCCGGATACCGACGCTGCGCAGCACTCATCTCTTCGTTCCAGAACAGCGCGTGATCGCGCCCTTCCTCAAGCGGAAGATCGGAGAAATGGATCGACAGCGGCCCAATCGAGCAGACGACGTCCACGCGATGCCCCAAGCCGTCCATGTAGGCGAATTGTCGCTCGAGATCGAACCATTCAGGCTCGAGATTGAGGAGGCCGGTGGCGTCCTCTTTGCGCCGATAGTCATAGCCGCCATCGGCATTGCGCGTCACGCGAGGATAGACGCATCGCTTTGCGAGCATTTCGAAGAACGAGCGTGGCCAGTGATGAAAGTGCGAGTCTATAATGTGCATTCTTGGCATTCCGATCCAAATTGCACCTTCTGCGGGGAGTGCTACCGCGATAATGGGCCGCAGAGTAGGCCGGCGCAACGGAGGTTTCAATGCATCCGTGGCGGGCGCTACGACGTTGTCGTTCGTAGGGCCCGACGTTTAACGAAGGTGAAGCTCTGGTGGCGAAAGGCGGAATGGCGCAGAAGCTTGCGCTGACGCCGCAGACGATCCCTGGCGAGATCCTATGCCGTCACCGGGAAATAGCCGTCATAGGCCTTGTGCTCCCGGTCGACCCAGGCATTGCGCCTCAACTCCCGAAAGGTCGTCGAGCGATGCCCGGCGACGCTCGTCCAGATCGAGATGCAGGTAGGCGTAGGCCATCCAAAATCATTCTGGCGTAACTCACTGGAACTTCCACCCTATGCCAGGTGGGCGTAGATCGACACCAATCCAGACCGTTCTCAAGTAAGCGGTGCAATGCGCCATTGGACTAACCCGCTCTCGCGGGAGGGCGCTGCAGCGTAGTCCGCGGCGAGATTTCGCATGTGACGCGCTGCATCCGAGGATTTCGGGGTCGTACCCCTGATCCTTGGAGAGCCCCATGACCGAGCTTGCCGCCGTCAGTCCGCTGCGCCATCGGATGATCGAGGATATGACCATCCGCCGGTTTGGCGAGCACACGCAGCGCGACTATGTTCGGCAGGTCCGCGCGTTCACGGCCTTTCTGGGCGTCTCGCCCGACCGGGCCGAACCGGAAGATCTGCGGCGCTATCAGCTTCACCTGGCTTCGCTCGGTGCGAGCTATTCGCGGATGAACCAGGCCTGCACGGCGCTGCGGTTCTTCTTCCATGTCACGCTGGGCCGGACCGGCTTCGGCGACCGGATGGCGCGGATCCCGACGCCGGAGCGCCTGCCTGTGGTGCTGAGCACCGAGGAGGTCGCACTGGGGCGCTGCGAGCGGTGCGCCGCCTGAGGTCTAAAGTAAAGCTGTTGATTGTCCGACAATCCGACATTAGGATTGACCTATGTCGCAATCGACAACGCATGCCCATGCGCAATCGTACGGAGTGGTCGATGACCGAGGTCTTCATCCTGGCTGCCCAGCGCACCGCCATAGGCACCTTCGGGGGCGCACTCAAGGACATCGCACCGGCCGAACTGGCGAGCACAGTCGTGAAGGCGGCGATGGAGCGCAGCGGGATCCCATCCCAGCAGGTCCAGCACGTTGCCTGGGGGCAGGTCATCCAGACAGAGCCGCGAGATGCCTACATCGCCCGCGTCGCGGCCGTGAATGGCGGTATTCCGGTCGAGACTCCGGCATTCACAGTAAACCGGCTTTGCGGTTCGGGCCTGCAGGCCGTGATTTCGGCCGCGCAGACGATTCTACTGGGGGATGCCGATGCCGCGCTCAGCGGCGGCTCGGAGAGCATGAGCCGGGCTCCCTTTCTGTCGCCCTCCATGCGTTGGGGCGTAAAGATGGGCGATACGCCGATGGTCGATATGCTCGACGGGGCCCTACGCGATCCGTTCGGCCGCATCCTGATGGGCGTGACGGCTGAGAACATCGCCACGCGCTACAATGTCGACCGCGAAGCGCAGGATGCCCTGGCGGTTGAAAGCCATCGCCGCGCGTCGCGCGCGATCAGGGAAGGCCGCTTCAAGGACCAGATCGTCGGCATCGAGGTCAAGATGCGGTCCGGCCCGGTGAGCTTTGTGGAGGACGAGCACGTCAGGCATGACGTCAAGCATGCAGACCTTGCCTTGCTTCGCACCATATTCAGGAGGGAGGGCGGCTCGGTCACGGCTGGCAATGCATCGGGCATCAATGACGGCGCGGCGGCGATTGTTCTGGCCGGCGAGGATGCGGTTCGGCGCAGCGGGGCCACGCCGCTCGCGCGGCTTGTCGCCTATGCTCATGCCGGCGTCGAGCCGGACTACATGGGCATCGGGCCCGTCCCGGCGACGCGCAAGGCCTTGGCCAAGGCAGGACTGACAGTGCGTGACCTCGATGTGATCGAGTCGAACGAGGCCTTCGCGGCCCAGGCCTGTGCGGTCGCCCGCGAGCTCGATTTCGACCCGGCCGTCGTCAATCGCAATGGCAGCGGCATCTCGCTCGGCCATCCCGTCGGTGCGACGGGCGCGATCAACGTCGTCAAGGCCGTGCACGAACTGCAGCGCATCGGCGGTCGCTACGCGCTCGTCACGATGTGCATCGGCGGCGGCCAGGGTATCTCGGCCATTTTCGAGCGGGTCTGAGGCAAGCTCGTTCCCACAGGACGCAATAATCCCGCGAGGCGCACCTGCGCTCTCTTGATCGGAAAGCGGGCTGATGTTAGCGTTTTCTTTGTCGGACAAGCGGACAATTGGTTCGAGGCGAATGCTCTCTCAAGATAATGCCCTGTTGAACGAAGGCGAAAACGTCAGGTTGGAGCGATCTGGCGGCCATGTCCGCTTGTCGTTCCAACGTGCGGAGAAGCTCAACCCGCTCGACTGGGCGACGGTCCGCGAACTGAAGCAGGCTGTCGAAGCCATCGAGGCGATGCCGGACGTCTTCGTCGTCAGCATCATCGGCAGCGGCCGCAGCTTCTCGGCCGGTGGCGATCTCGACGGCTATCTGAAGCTCTACCGCGAACCCGCGCAGTTCTCCGACTTCCTGGAAGATTTCTTCGCGATGCTGGCGGGCATAGAGAGCTCCCGGAAAATCTATGTCGCGCTGATCAACGGCGTTTGCGTTGCAGGCGGGCTCGAACTGCTGCTGGCCTGCGATGTAGTGCTGGCGGCGGACACCGCGCGGATCGGGGATGGCCATCTCAATTTCGGCCAGCTTCCTGGCGCCGGCGGCTCGCAGCGCCTGCCGCGCGCGATCGGCATGCTGCGCGCCAAGCACCTCATGCTGACCGGGCAGCTGCTGAGCGCGGCAGAAGCGCGGGAGATCGGTCTCGTCAACGAGGTCGTGCCGCATGCCGAGCTTGAACAGGCGCTCAACCGGCTCATCGAGAAATTGGCGGACAAGAGCCGGGTCGGCCTGGCCTCGGCCAAGCATCTCGCCAACAAGACGCTGACGACCGACCTCGAAGCCGGTCTGCGCTACGAGATCGATTTTGTTTTGAACTACGCGACCACGGTACCGGACGCGACAGAGGGGCTGCTTGCGTTCAAGGAGAAGCGCAAGCCGTCCTATCGGAGCTGAATATCCGGCGGTCGCGCAGCAGGCGCGGCGGGCCCTGGCGACAAAGTGATGTGAGAAGGCCCGGGCGCGGCACAGCCGCGCAACAAGAGGCCGGTGATTGGGAAGGAAGATGCCGATGGGCGATGAGCATCGCCATGAGAGCCACCCTGAAGACGAGCATGCGATTTTGATCCGCATGCGCGCCGATGCAGAGCGGCTGTGCCGGACCACTGACCCGCTGCTTTGCGGGCAGGCTTCGCAGTTGCGCGGCCGCATTGCGGCCATGCTCGAGATCGCAACGCCGCCCGCCGCGTTGCTCGCCGAGGTACGCTCGTGAACCGCCGCCTTCAGGGCAGGGTTGCACTGATCACCGGCGCTGGCTCCGGCCTCGGCAAGGCCGTCGCGCAGCGCTTCGCCGCAGAGGGCGCGCGGGTCGTCGTCACCGATATCGCCGATGAAGCTGGCCGTGCCGTCGCGGCCGAGATCGGCGAGGCCGCGGCCTTCATTCACTGCGACCACACTGTAAGCGAGCAGTGCAATCAGGCGGTCGCATTCGCGCAGGACCGTTTCGGCGCGCTCGACATCCTGCACAACAACGCCGGCGGGCCCTTTACGGGCAGCTTCGAGACGATCGACGACGAGTTGATGGAGCGCGTTCTGCGCGTCAACCTCGTCGGCGTGCTGAAGATGACCCGCGCCGCGCTACCGGCGCTGCGCCAGAGCGCCACCGGCAATCCGGCCGGGGCTTCGCTGCTCTTCACCTCGTCGCTGCAGGGGCTCAAGGCGAAGCCGAATTTCAGCCTCTACACGGTCGCCAAGCACGGCATCGTCGGGCTGGTGCGCAGCCTGGCGCTCGAGCTAGCGCCGCAGAACATTCGGGTCAACGCGATCTGCCCGACTGTGACGGAAACGCCGATGCTCTCGGCCTTTCTGCCGGGAATGGCGAATGACCGGGACGAGGCCATGAAGCGCTTCCGCTCCACCATTCCGCTCGCTCGCATGCCGGAGCCGGACGATATCGCGGCTGCGGCCCTGTTTCTTGCCTCCGACGAGGCGCGTGTCATCACCGGCGTCGCATTGCCGGTCGATGGCGGCCAGATGGCGATGTGAGCGGGCCATGTCCATGAAATCGCAGCCCTTTAGCCTCGAAGGTCTCGCGGCGGTCATCACCGGCGGCAGCGGCGGCATCGGGTCCGCCGCGGCGCAGGCCCTGGCTGAGGCCGGTGCGGATGTAGCCGTGATCGGCCGCAACCGCGTCAAGCTTGAACGTACGGCGAAGGCCGTGGAGGCGGCGGGCCGCCGCTGCCTCATCGTCGAGGGTGATGTGACCGACGAAAACGCCGTGCAGGCCGCGCGCGACGCGGTCGTTGCGGCCTTCGGCCGGGCCGATATCCTGTTCAACAATGCCGGCGTCACCTCTCCGAAGCTGCTCGCGGAGACCTCGCTGACCGAATGGCGCGATGTCGTCGACGTCAGCCTGACCGGAGCCTTTCTGTGCTCGCGCGCCTTTGCGCCGGTCATGGCTGAAAACGCCTATGGCCGCATCATCAATATGGGGTCGATCCTGTCGGGGAGGGGTATGGCGAACCGCACGGCCTATTGCGCTGCCAAGGCCGGGCTGGCCAATTTTGGCGCGGCCATGGCCTTCGAGCTCGGCCAGCAGGGTGTCACGGTCAACACCGTCGGCGCCACCGTCATCGTCACCGATCTCAATCGCGAGTTGATCCGCACGCAGCCCCAGCTTTACGACAAGGTGCTGTCGCGCTCGGCGATCGGGCGGCTGGGCGAGGTCGACGACGTCACCGGCCTCATCGTCTTCCTGGCGTCCCGCGCCGCTTCCTACATCACCGGCCAGACCATCTATGTCGATGGCGGCTATACCGCGGGCTAGGCGAATGGCGATCCAACTCCTCAACGGCGTCGTCTATGGCGGCTTGCTCTATCTGCTGGCGGTCGGCCTCGTGCTGATCTTCGGCTTGCGCGAGGTGGTGAATTTCGCCCATGGCGCGCTGTTTATGCTCGGTTCTTATGTCGGCTACACGCTGGCCGCTTCCGGCCAGTGGTGGCTGGGCCTGCTGGTCTCGGTCGTCTTCATGGCGGCCGTCGGCTGCGTGCTCGATGCGTTGGTCTTCCGCAGTCTGCGCAAGCACGACCATATCGTCACCGTGCTGATCACCTTCGGGCTGCTTCTCATCCTCGAGACCGTGGTCACGGTCACCTGGGGCAAGGCTTATCTGAGCTATCCCGTGCCCAAGCTGCTGGCCGGGACGGTCGAAATCGCTGGATCCCCATTTCCGATCTACCGGCTCTTCATCATCGCCGTCAGTCTGCTCGTCGCGGCTGGACTGGCGGCCTGGCTACGCTTCACGCGGATGGGGCTTTATGTCCGCGCCGCTAGCACGAACGCCCATGTCACCTCGATCCAGGGCATCGACGTCGACCGGCTCAGCCTAGTCGTGGTCGGGCTTGGTACCGCGCTGGCCGGCCTTTCCGGCGTGGTCGCGGGACCGCTGCTGACCCTCTCGCCGACAATGGGCAATTACATCCTGATCGATTCTTTCATCGTCGTGGTCATCGGTGGGCTCGGCAGCTTCGGCGGCGCCTTCATTGCGGCGCTGCTGATCGGCCAGATCCACAATCTCGGCGCGATTTATCTTCCCTGGGCAGCGACCATGCTGCCCTTCCTGCTGATGATCGGTATCCTGATCTGGCGGCCGACAGGCTTTGCGGGGTCGCGCACATGACCTCTGCCGTCGACAAAGCCGCACTTGCCAAAAGGCCGGTCATGCCAAGAACGGCGCGGATTCTGGGTTTCGCCGCGCTGGCGCTGGCCTTGGGCGTCGCGATGCCCTGGCTTGTGTCGTCCAAGCTGACGCTCTCCCTGACAACGCAGGCAATCGTCGACGCCCTGCTCGCGACAAGCGTCGGCTTTCTGGTCCTGCAGAACGGACGCGTCAGCTTCGGCCAGGCGGCGTTCTTCGGACTGGGTGGCTATGCATTCGGCGTTCTTGTCGCGCGCCAGCTGGTGGCGCCGGAAGTTGCCTTCCTTCTGGCGCTGGCGCTGCCGACGCTGGTCGCCTTCCTGCTCGGCCTCGTCTTCGCGCGCATCGCCGGCGTGGCTCATGCTATGCTGACGCTCGCGGTTGGCCAGGCCTTCTATGAGATCGCCTTCCGTTGGCGCGAGCTGGCCAAGGGCGATGACGGCATGTCGTTCGAGCTGCCGCAACGCATCTTCGGTTTCGCATCGAGTTCGCTGCAGGACCCCGTAGTGATGGTCGTCGTCGCATGGTCAGCCCTGGTTCTGGCGCTCGCCGGGCTCGCTCTTTTCGTAAACAGCCGTATCGGCCAGATCGCCGCCGCCGTGCGCGACAATGAGGAACGGGCGCGCTTCATCGGCCACGACACCGCCATCCCGCCTGCTGTCGTCTATGCCATCGCGTCCTTCCTGGCGGCACTCGCCGGTGTGCTGCAGGCGACCTATAACGGCTATATCGCGCCGCAGATGTTCCACTGGAGCCTTTCGGGAACGGCCTTGATCATGGCGGTCGTCGGCGGCGCCCAGCTCATCGTCGGCCCGGCGATCGGCGCCGTATGCTTCTTCTTCCTCAAGGATTTCGCCGGTCGCTTCGCCGAATTCTGGCCCGCGATCGTCGGCACCGTCCTCGTCGCCGTCACGCTTCTGATGCCCCAGGGCATGGTCGGGTTGGCGTTCCGGCTCTGGGCCGGGCGGCGGAGCAAGCCATGAGCGCGAGCGTCGCAATCCAGGGCCTCGGTGTCGAGCGGYGCTATGGCGGTTTCCGCGCCTTGAAGGGCGTCGACATCGCCGTCAAGCGCGGTGAGATCCGCGGACTCATCGGGCCCAATGGCGCCGGCAAATCGACGCTRATCGACGTGCTGTCGGGCCGCGTGCGCGGGCAGCCGGGCAAGGTTCTGCTGGACGGCAAGGATATCTCCGCTCTGAAGCCGCAGGAGCGGCGCCGGCTCGGCCTCGCACGTTCCTTCCAGCGCACGAACATCTTCCCGGGTCTCAGTGTCGAACAGCAATTGCGCATCGCCTCCTGGGCGGTGACCGATGCCGGAATGGAGGAGGTGATGGCCGAGCTCAACCTCACGGCCCTGGCGCGGACGCCTGCTGCCGAGATCAGCTATGGCGATCAGCGCCGCCTCGATCTCGCTCTCGCGCTGGTCGGGCGCCCGAGCGTCCTGCTGCTCGACGAGCCGGCCGCCGGTCTCACTGTCGAGGAATCGCACCTGCTGGCGACGATCCTGCGCGATCTCGCCAATCGCTGGAACGTCACGGTGCTGCTCGTGGAGCACGACATGCAAGTTGTCTTCAGCATTTGCGACGGCATCACCGTGCTGCATCTCGGCCAGACGCTCGCCGAGGGCGGCGTCGCGGAGATTCGCRCCGACAAGCGCGTCGTCACGGCCTATCTCGGGACGGAGGCGTGATGTCGCTGCTCTCCTTTCACGACGTCCATGCGCTCTACGGCCAGGCCCGCATCCTGAACGGCGTGTCGTTCGATATCGGCGCCGGCGAGCGGGTCGCGCTTGTCGGACGCAACGGCGTCGGCAAGACCACGGTCGTCAATACGTTATGCGGCGTCACGCGCATCGAGCGCGGCCATGTCGCGATCCGTGGCAAGGCGATGCGCGATCTGCAGCGCTACACGGCCGCGCAGAACGGCATCTCGGTCGTGCTGCAAGGCCGCGGCATCATCACCAACCTGACGATCGAGGAGAACCTCCTGCTCGGCGCGGCGACCGGCCGACGCGGCCCCTGGTCGCTTGCATCAGTCAAGCAGCTGTTCCCGATCCTGGAGGAGCGCAAGGCGAGCCTCGGGCTCGCGCTCAGCGGCGGCCAGCAGCAGATGCTGGCGATCGGCCGCGCGCTGATGGCCAACCCTGACCTGCTCATCCTCGACGAGCCGAGCGAGGGGCTGGCGCCGGTCATCGTCGACGAACTCGCCGAACTCCTCGTCAGGCTCGGCAATGACGGCATGGGCATCCTGCTGATCGAGCAGAGCGTCGGGCTGATCAGGCGCGTCGCGGAGCGGTTCTATGTCCTGTCCAAGGGGACAGTCGCCGCTTCGGGCCCGCTTGCCGATATCGGGGCGGAGGAGTTTCAGCAGCACATCGCGATCTAGCCAATCCGTCGCAGAAACGGGGCGAACAACGCCGCAATCAAGTTCAATCCCAGGGAGGAACGAAGACATGTCCAAGACAATGATGATGACGGGCCTTGCTCTGGCCGCCGCACTTTCGGCTGCGGGCGCCGCCCGAGCCGCCGATCCGCTCAAGATCGGCGTCGCGACCGATCTTTCGGGCACCTATGCGTCGCTTGGTGACGAGGTGATGAGGGCGACGCGTTTTGCCGTCGATGAGGCCAATGCCGCCGGTGGCGTCGACGGACGCAAGGTCGAATTCAAATCCTACGACACCGAAGCCAAGCCCGATCTCGCCCGCCGCCAGGTCGAGAAGCTGGTGATGGAGGGCTATCCGGTCGTGACCGGCATGATCGCTTCCGGTGAAGGGCTGGCGATCGCGCCGCTGATGGAGCGCTGGGGCTCGATTTACATCTCCGTCGTCAACAAGGCCGACGAACTGACCGGCGCCAACTGCGCCAAGCGCGTCTTCCGCGTCAACACGCAGTCGGCCATGGACGCCGCAACCGTGAAGCCGTGGCTGAAGGAGCGCAAGGAGAAGAAGTGGGCAGTCGTCGCGATCGACATTGCCTGGGGCCGGGGCTCGGCGACGCTCTTCTCCGAGGCCGTGAAGTCGACCGGCAAGGAGATGGTCGCCGAGCTCTTCCCGCCGGCCAATACCAACGACTTCGCGCCCTATATCGAGCAGATCAAGAAGGCCGGTGCCGAGGGCGTCTGGGTCGTGCTGGCAGGGCGCGACGCCATCAACTTCGCACAGCAGTCCAAGCAGTTCGGCCTGACCGACGCGATCACCGTCGCCGGCGTGAGCTTCACCACGGACGGTACAGTCAAGACATTGGGCGACGCCGCGAAAGGTGTCTTCGGCATCATCAATTACTCGTCGACGCTCGACACGCCGGAGAACAACAGCTTCGTCAAGGCCTGGACCGAGAAGTACAAGGTTCCGCCGACCAATTTCGAGGGCGAAGCCTATCTCGGCTACCAGGTGCTGTTCCAGGCGGTGAAGGATGCCAAGAGCGTCAAGACGGACGACATTGCCAAGGCCTTGCCGGGCAAGACCTATGACACGATCATGGGCAAGCTGGTCATGCGCGCCGAAGACCGCCAGCTCCTCAAGCCGAACTATTTCGGCGTGGTAGAGGCCGTCAATGGCGAGTTGCGCCCTGTGGTCAAGACGACAGTCAGCGCCGCCGACGTCGCTCCGGCCGTGTCCTGCAAGGTGAATTGAGCTGGCTTCATTGTAAGCGAAAGGGCCGGGACGCTGTCCCGGCCTTTTTAGTTTGGGAGGCGGCGAAAGTTGCCTTCGGCCATCAGAATTCGTCGAGCGGCATCAGGCCGGCCGTCGTGTCGAGGGTCGCGACGAAGGCGAGTTGCTGCCGCGCCTTGGGCAGTTCGGCCTCGAAGAAATAGCGGCAAGCCCTGAACTTCCCGCGCGCGAAGCCGTCCTGCTCGTCAAGTTTGGCGGTTACCGCGCAGGCCTGATCCAGCCAGAGCCAGGCGACTACGACATGGCCGAAGCCGGAGAGGAAGACCGAGGCGTTGATCAGGGCCTGAGCCGGGTCATCGAGCGAGGCGAGCACGGCGATCGTCGCGCGCGCCTCGGCCCACCCTTCGCGCAGCCTGACAGCGAGGTCGGCGAGCTGCGCGTCCCCTTCAGCCTTTTCAGCCGTCTGCTCGATTCTCGCTTCCAGCAGCTCCAGCGCCTGCTCGCGATCGCGCAGGATCTTGCGGCCAAGCAGATCGATGGCCTGAATGCCGTGCGTGCCTTCATGAATCGGGTTGAGACGGTTGTCGCGATAGATCTGCTCGACGTCGAAATCGCGCGTATAGCCGTAGCCGCCATGGATCTGGATCGCCAGATCGTTGGCGGCAAGGCCGAATTCGGAGGGCCAGCTCTTGGCGACCGGGGTGAGCAGGCCCAGCAGCGCTGTGGCGCGCGCCTTGTCCTGCGGTGTCGCGGCGGTCGTCTCCTGGTCGATCAGCTCGGCACAATAGAGGATGAGCGCAAGCGCGCCCTCGGCATAGCTCTTCTGGGCGAGCAGCATCCGGCGCACATCGGCATGCTCGATGATCGGCCGCTGTCTGGCCGCCGGGTCCTTGCTCCCGCCGATCAGCGGGCGCCCCTGCGGCCGCTCGCGGGCATAGTCTAGCGACTGGCGATAGCCGCGCACGGCCAGCGCAGCCGCACTGAGGCCGACCGAAATGCGCGCCTCGTTCATCATCTGGAACATCAGCGCGAGCCCGCTGCCGGCCTCGCCGATACGGTAGCCGATGGCGCCGGCGGCCCCGGCCGGCCGATGCCGCGTCCCCTCGCCGAAGTTCAGCAGGCAGTTCGTGGTGCCGCGATAGCCCATCTTGTGGTTGAGGCCGGCCACGGCGATGTCGTTGCGCGTCCCGTCCGGCAGGATTTTGGGCACGGCGAAGAGCGAGATGCCGCCAACACCGGGCAAAAGTACACCGGACGCGTCGGGAATCTTGGCGAGAACCAGGTGGACGATGTTCTCGGAGATGTTCTGGTCGCCACCCGAAATCCACATCTTCGAACCCGAAAGCCGGTAGCGGGGGCCGAGCCTATCCTCGCCATCGGCCAGCGCGCGGGTCGTGATGTCGGCCAGCGACGAGCCTGCCTGCGGCTCCGACAGGCACATGGTGCCGAGCCAGCGACCCTCGATCTGGGGCAGAGCGAAGGTTTCGATCTGGGCGCGCGTGCCGAAGGCGCAGAGCAGGCGGGCATTCGCCGTGGTCAGCATGACATAGGCCGCTGTCGCGATATTGGCCGCCATGAAATGCGCCATCGACGCCGTCTGCACGAGCTTGGGCAGTTGCAGCCCGCCGACCTCGCTGGCGAAATCGGCGGCGAAGAGGCCCATTTCGGCCGCAGCCGTCAGCGCCTGCTTGATCTCGGGGATGACACGAACCGTTTCACCGTCCAGCACCGGCTCGTTCTGATCGGCCTTCTTGTAATGCGTCGCGAAGCGGGACGCGGCGAGCTTCGCGCTGACATCGAGAACCGCGTCGAAGGTCTCGCGCGAATGCTCCGCGAAACGCGGGTGTCGCGTCAGCCGCTCGGCATCGAGCCAGTCATAGAGCAGGAAGGCGAGGCTGCGCTCGTCGAGATAGCTCATGCCGTCCTCACGCGCCCTGACGCTCGCGATCGAGATCGCCGAAGCTTCTGCCGCTTTCCGCCAGGGCCTTCAGCAGCGGCGCCGGCGTCCAGTTGGCGTCGCCGCCGGCATGAAGCGCCACGATCTCCTGATGGATCGCCTTGAGCCCCACCGTATCGGCCCAGAACATCGGCCCGCCGCGCGCAGCCGGGAAACCCACGCCTTGCGTATAGGCGACGTCGATATCCCCCGCTCTTTGCACGGTGCCATCGGCCAGCGCGAAAGCGCCTTCGTTCACAATGGCGTAAAGGGCGCGCCTGACGATCTCTTCATCGGAAATAGCGCGCCGGGCGAGGCCCAGCCGGGCCGACTCCGCCAGGATCATGGCCTCTACGGCAGGATCGTCCTCTTTCTGCCGCCCGCCGGCGGCATAGCGATACCAGCCGGCTCCGGTCTTGGAGCCAAGGCGTCCCTGTTCGACGAGGAGGTCGGCCAGGCGCGAATAGCGCATCGCCGGGTTCCAGTCCTTGAGCTGGCGCTGGCGAACATGCCAGGCGACATCCTGGCCGGCCATGTCGAGCATGGCGCAGGGTCCCATCGCAAGGCCGAATCCGRTCAGGGCCAGGTCGACCTGTGCGGGCAGCGCGCCTTCCTCCAGCATCAGGTCGACCTGGCGCAGATACGGGTAGAGCAGCCGGTTGGCGAGGAAGCCGTCGCAGACGCCGACGACGACGGGTGTCTTGCCGACCTGCCGGGCGAGCCGGATCACCGTTGCCAGCACTTGCGCGTCGGTCGCCTCGGCCCGGACGATCTCGAGCAGCCGCATGACATGCGCCGGGCTGAAGAAATGCAGCCCCACCACATCTGCCCGCCGCGAGGTCGATCGCGCAATGACATTGACGTCGAGCGCCGAGGTGTTGGTGGCGAGGATCGCGCCTTGCTTCGCCAGCTTGTCGAGCTCGGCGAAGATCGCCAGCTTGACCGCCATCTCCTCGAACGCCGCCTCGACGATGAGGTCGGCATGCGAGAGGGCCGACATATCGGTTCGCCCGGCGATATCAGCCAGTCGCTGCTGCGCTTGCGACGTTGAGAGATCGCCCTTCGCGACGGCGCGATCATAGACGTCGCGGATGCGTTTCAGCCCGCGCTCCAGCGCTGCCGGATCGCGCTCGATCAGCGTCACCGGGAAACCGGCATTGGCGAAGACCATCGCGATGCCCGAGCCCATCGTGCCGGCGCCGATGACACCGACCGTTTCGATGGCGCGTGCTCTCGTAGTCTTATCGACGCCGGTCGCATTGGCAGCCGCGCGTTCGGCGAAGAAAAGATGTCGCAACGCACGCGAGGGCGTCGACGCCATCAAGCCGAGAAACAGCCTGCGCTCCTGCGCGAGCGCTTCCGGAAAAGGCAGGTGGATCGCGCCGGCCATGCTGTCGAGCGCTGTCCGCGACGCATCCGCATGCGGGCTTTTCGCCGGAATGGCGGCGCGCGCCGTCTCGATCGCCTCGACAAGCCCCGAGAGAGGAGGGCGCTTGGCGGTCGCGGTCTGTCCGGAAGCGGCCAGCTTCGCGATCAACTCCCGCGCCGCGGCCATCACGTCCGGGCCGAGGCGGTCGACGATGCCGGCCGCCATCGCCTCCGCCGCGGCGAGTGTCCGGCCGCTGGCGATCATGTCGGCTGCGATCATGGGCTTTGCGATGCGAGGCAGGCGCTGTGTCCCACCGCCGCCGGGCAGAAGCCCGAGCTTGACCTCGGGCAGGCCGATGCGGGCCGTATCATCCGCGACCCGGCCATGACAGGCCAGCGCTAGTTCGAGCCCGCCGCCGAGCACGGCCCCGCGCAGCGCCGCGACCACGGGAACGGGCGAGGCCTCGATCGCGGCATGGACGTCGTTCGCGTCAGGCGCTGTCGGGTCGAGCCCTGCAGTGAATTCCTGGATATCGGCCCCGGCCGAGAAATTGGCGCCMGCGCCGGCAATCACCACGCCGGTGACGCCGTTGATGACAGAGCGCGACAGCGCGGCGACGAGATCGCGACGCACATTGGCGCTGAGACTGTTCACCGGCGGATTGATGATCGTGAGGACGGCGATGGTGCCGGCCATATCCGTGCAGACGGAGGCGGAAGAGGTCATGCCGGTTTGTCCTTCACCAAGCCCAGAGTTCGGTCTGCTTGGCCAGTTCGAGGCGGGCGATCTGGTCGATATGGACCTCGTCGGGCCCATCGGCGAGCCGCAGGGTTCGGGCGAGCGCCCAGCCTTCCGCCAACCCGAAATCGCCGCTGACGCCACCGCCGCCATGGATCTGGATCGCGCGGTCGAGCACGGCCTGTGCCATGCGCGGCGCGACGACCTTGATCATCGCAATCTCGGCGCGGGCCGCCTTGTTGCCGACAGTGTCCATCATTTGGGCGGCACGCAGCGTCAGCAGCCGCGCCTGCTCGATTTCCATCCGGCTCTGGGCGACCGCTTCGCGCAGCATGCCCTGCTCGGCGATGGGCTTGCCGAAGGCGACGCGGTCGCGGGCGCGCGCGACCATCGATTCCAGCGCCCGTTCCGCCAGCCCGATCGCGCGCATGCAATGGTGGATGCGCCCCGGCCCGAGCCGGCCCTGCGCGATCTCGAAGCCGCGCCCCTCGCCGAGCAGCATGTTGGTGGCCGGCACGCGCACATCGGTGAAGGTGATCTCGAAATGTCCGTGCGGCGCATGATCGTAGCCGAACACGGTGAGCGGGCGCACCAGTTCGACGCCGGGCGTATCGAGCGGCACGAGGATCATCGACTGGCGCCTGAACGGCTCGGCATCCGGGTCCGTCAGCCCCATGAAGATCAGGATCTTGCAACGGCGGTCGCCGGCTCCCGAGGTCCACCATTTCCGGCCGTTGATGACGTAGTCGTCGCCATCGCGCACGATGCGCGATGTGATGTTGCGGGCGTCAGAGGAGGCGACCTGCGGCTCGGTCATCGCGAAACCGGAGCGGATTTCGCCCGCCAGAAGCGGTTCGAGCCAGCGCGCCTTCTGCTCGGGGGTGCCGTAGCGCGCGAGCACCTCCATGTTCCCGGTGTCCGGCGCGCTGCAATTGAACACCTCGGCCGCGATAGGCGAGCGCCCCATGATCTCGCAGAGCGGCGCGTATTCCAGATTGCTCAGCCCGGCGCCGCCACCGTGATCGGGCAGGAAGAGGTTCCAGAGCCCGGCTGCTTTCGCTTTCGCCTTCAACGCCTCCATGATCAGCGGCGAGGTCCAGCGGTCTTCGCTCCCGGCCACCTGATCGAAATAGACGCGTTCATTGGGATAGACGGCCTCGCTCATGAAGGCGCGCAGCCGCGAGATCAGGTCGCTCACTTTCGGGGAATGATCGAAATCCATCGTCCTGCACTCCGCTGTGGACCTGATGTCTGCGATCATCCCTATCCGATGTCGCTTTGTCGGACAATACAACAAAGATTGCCAACATCATGCTGGGTCGATGAGAAAGGCGATTTCTCTTTAAGTATATGAAAATGGCCGATTTATTTGATGTTCTCGAGAGTTTTAAGGCCTTCCGCGTAATGGCCGCGCGGTCTGATAACGCCTTGCTATCTGTCCGGTTGTCGGGCAAAGATCGATCAATGGAGCGCTTGCGGCGCTCTGCTCCGGCGGTGAGGCGCGAATCCGTTCCGCGCCCTTTCAGACGAAGGCAAGTCATGGGATCCGCTCGCAAATCGGCTTATGTGCTCAAGGACAAATACGCGATTGTCGGCATCGGCACGACGGACTACTCCGCCAATTCCGGGCGGACGGTTCGTGCTCTCGCCATCGAGGCCTCCGCTAACGCGAWCGCGGATGCGGGGCTGAAACCTGCCGATATCGACGGCATCGTCAGCTACAACTTCAACGACTCGGCGCCGGCGATCGCGGTGGCGACGGGGCTCGAAATTCCCAATGCCGGCTATGCGGTCGATTTCCTGGCCGGCGGCAACGCCGCCAACCTGATCGTCCTGTCGGCGGTCGCGGCCATCGAGGCCGGGCTGGCCGACACGGTCGTCTGCTACCGGGCCATGAATGGTCGCTCGGGCTTCCGGCTCGGCGGCGGTCGCGAGTTCCGGGCGCTGGGGCCGACGCAGTTCACCGCTCCCTTCGGCTGGATCACCTATCCGCAGGCGATGGCAATGTGGTGCCGGCGCTATCAGGTTGAATATGGGCTGACGCCCGAGCAGCTTGGCAATGTTGCGGTGACGCTGCGCGAGAACGCGGTGCTCAATCCCCGTGCGATGCAGCGCAAGCCGATGAGCATGGACGACTATCTCGCCTCGCGCATGATCGTCGATCCCTTCCGCCTCTACGATATCTGCCTGGAAACCGACGGCGCCTGCGCCGTCGTCGTGACGACCGCCGAACGTGCCAAAGACATGAAGCAGAAGCCGGTCTACATCATGGGCGGAGCCTATGGCGGCGGACCGCAGCAGGGCGACGACCTGTTCGACTGCATTCGCTGGCCGGACCACTCCAAGAACTACAGCCACTACATCGCGGATGATCTCTGGCGCAGCGCCGGCATCGGCCCCGGGGATGTCGATGTAGCCGAGATCTACGACTGCTTCACCTACAGCATCCTGATGCAGCTCGAGGGCCTGGGCTTCTGCGGACTCGGCGAAGCCGGCAGCTACATCGCCGACGGGCACATCCGGCGTGACGGCAAGCTGCCGGTCAACACCCATGGTGGCCTCCTCTCGGAAGGCTACATCCATGGCTTCAACCATGTGATCGAGGCGGTGGAGCAATTGCGCGGCCAGTCCGGCCCGCGGCAGGTCGCCGATGCGGAGATCGCCCTCACCACCGCAGGCGCCATGACCTGCGGCAGCGCAATGATCCTGAGGAGGTAGGGTGATGTCGTCGGTTGAATCCTATGAGAAGCCGATCCCGGTTCCCGATCCCGATTCCGCGCCATTCTGGGCCGGTTGCCGCGAGAGCCGGCTGTTGATTCAGCATTGCGAGGACTGCGGGCACAATCAGTTCCCGCCGARCAATCTGTGCGCGCATTGCGGTGCAGGCGGTCTGTCCTGGAAGCAGGCGTCGGGTGCCGGAAAGGTCTTCAGCTGGATCGTGGTCCGGCATCCCGTGCCCAAGCCGGTCTATGCGCAGGATGTGCCTTACGTTGTTGCGCTGGTGGAGCTTGCTGAGGGCGTGCGAATGCCCTCCAACATCATTGGCTGCTCGCCCGAGGATGTGGTCGCGGACATGCCGGTCAAGGTCACCTTCAAGCAGGTGACGGATGAGGTCGTCCTGCCATTGTTCGAGCCCGCCTGAGCGGGCGGATGGGTTGGGGCGATGCGAGGCGATCGCACGCCCGCGAGTTTTGCAGGAAACGTCACGGAACGAAGGCGATGAACTCCTCCTCCGCCATTATCGCGCGCATGGGCGCGCTCGGCCGCGACGAGATGCAGGCGCTGCAGCTGGCCAAGCTGCGGCGGCAGCTCGAACGGCTGCAGGCCAACAGCGGCTTCTATCGGGAGAGGTGGGAGAAGGCTGGAATGCGCCCGCAGGATATCCGCTCGCTGGCGGATCTCCGGCGGATTCCCACCATCACGAAGGCCGATTGCCTCGCCGACCAGAATGAACACCCGCCTTTCGGGCGCCGTCTCGGCATCGCCCGCGAGGATGTCGCGCTCATCTGTATGACCGGCGGAACATCGGGGCAGGGGCAGGAACTTTACGGCCGCTCGCAGCGCGACCTCGTCATGCAGGGCTATTTCCATCAATTGCCCTGGCATATCGTCGGCCTGCGCCAGGGCGATATCGGCCTCAATTGCGTGCCCTCKGGCGGGCTTACCACCGGCGGCTGGGGGCCGACCGAAGGTTTTCGCGCGGCCGGGGCGTTGCCGCTGACCGTCGGCGGCACGATGAGCACCGATGCCAAGATCGACCTGATGGGCCGCTTCGGCGAGGTCCATTTCATCTATGCCTCGACCAATTACCTCCACACACTGACGGAAGCGTTGCGTCGGCGCGGCATCGACCCGCACAAGCAGTTCCCGACGATGAAAGCCCTTTTCATTGCGGCGGAGGGCTATCCGGTCGAATGGGCGCTGCAGGTCCAGGAATTCTGGGGCGCCAAATTGCATGAAGGCTATGGCAGCACGCAGGGCGCGGGCTTCATCTGCTCGACCGGCGAACAGGGTGTGGTCGCACCCGACGGAAGTCGCGCGCCGATGCAGTGCTTCGACTGGCATGTCCTCGTCGAGGTGCTCGACCCTGAAACCGACGAGCCGGTCAGGGAAGGCGAGTTCGGCGAGGTCGTGCTGACGAATCTCGACATCGAGGGCTCGGCTGTCGTGCGCTTCCGCACGCGCGACCGGGTACGGCTGCTGCCGCTGGCCTCTGCCGCCAATGGCCGCGCCTGGACCTGCATCGAGAGCGGCACGATCGGCCGCTACGACGACATGATGAAGATCCGCGGGAACAATGTCTGGCCGTCTGCCGTCGATCTCGCCGTTTTCGCCCATCATGAAGTTGCCGAGTACATCGGCAGTGTCTTCGTCGATGAGCGCGGACGCACCGAGGTTCTGGTGAAGATCGGGCTGAAGCCCGAACATGCCGCCGGCAGCGAGGAGGAGCGCGCCGCAACGCTCCGACGCATTCAGGCCGCGATCAAGGAACGCACCAACGTGCTGATGAAGACGGTAGAGGTTCCGCGTGACGAGTTGCCCTTCTTCGAGAACAAGGCCAGGCGCTGGAAGGACGAACGCCCCAACGGCTACCAGCTCGCCGACAAAGCTTCGTGAGGCCATGACCGCCATGCAAGTTCCTGCAAGCGCCGAGCGGTCCTCGTTCGAGGCTGCGCTGCCGCGGCTCGAACGGGCCCTGCGCAGCAACGATGTCATCGGCGCTGCCGAGCATGTGGCGATCGAGCGCCAGTTCGACGCCGGCCAGTCGAATCCGACCTATCTGCTGCAGGCCGGCGAGCGCCGCATCGTGCTGCGCAAACAGCCCGACGGCCAGCTAATGCCGCGCGCCCATGATGTCGTTCGCGAGCACAACATCATCAGGGCGCTCCACAAGGAGGGCTTCGCCGTGCCGCGGCCGCTCTTGGCCAGCGAGGATCGCGAGATCATCGGCACGAGCTTCTTCGTGATGGATTACGTTGCCGGYGCCGTGCATTCCGACCCGGCCCTCCCAAACCACGCACCGGCCGAGCGCCGGGCAATTTACCAGGCGATGGCTGGCACCATGGCGCGGCTTCACCGCGTCGACCCTGCGGTTCTGGAACAGGCCGGCATCAAGCCACGCGGCGATTTCATCGGCCGGCAGGTCGGCGTCTGGCGCAGCGCCTATATCGCCGCGCAGACGCAGGACGACCCCCGGATCGAGACCGTCGGGCAATGGCTGCTCGACCGCAAGCCCGCGACGGAGAACATCGGCATCGTCCATGGCGACTATCGCATCGAGAACCTGATCTTCAGGGACAACGAGGTCGCGGCGGTGCTCGACTGGGAATTATGCACCGTGGGCGAGCCGCTGGCCGATCTCGCCTATTGCTGCATCTGGCACCACCTGCCGCAGATCGTGCTGAACGGCCTCGCCGATCAGGATCTTACCGCCCTCGGCATCCCCGGCGAGGCCGCGTTCCTCGATATCTACGCACGGGAATCCGGGATCGATGCGGTGCCGACGCGCGGCTACTTCCTCGCCTTCGCCTTCTATCGGCTCGCTGCCATTCTGCAGGGCGTCTACAAGCGCGCGCTTGATGGCAACGCAGCATCCCCGCAGGCGCTGACGCGCGGCCGGGTCGCCGAGCTGTGCCTGACACAGGCTGCAACCTTCGCCGCCCGCGCCTAGAGCGGCGGCAGAGTTCAGATCGCCGTATAGCCGCCGTCGATCGCTAACACCTGCCCGCTGATATGGGCGCTCGCATCGGATGCAAGGAGCAAAGCGGCCCCCTTGAGATCCTGCGGCCCGCCAAGTTCGCCCCGCGGCGTATGCGCGATGAGTTGCGCCTCGTGCTGGTCGAGCGTCGCTGCCGTCAGCTTCGAGGGAAAGTAACCCGGCGCGAGCGCATTGACGGTGATGCCCAGAGGGCCCCATTCGGCGGCGAGTGCCCGGGTGAAATTGATCAGGCCACCCTTGGCGGTGTTGTAGCCGATCGTCCCGACGAGATCGGGGTGATGGCCACGCAGCCCCTCGATCGAGGCGATGTTGATGATCCGCCCGCGCTTCGCCGACACCATCCAGCGCTTCGCCACGGCCTGTGTCAGCAGGAAGATGCCGGTCAGGTTGATCGCCATGACCTTTTGCCAGCCCTCCAGCGGGTGGTCGACGGTCGGCGCGCCCCAGGACGTCCCGGCATTATTGACGAGGATATCGACCTGTGGGTAACGGCCGGCGATCCAATCGCAAAGCTTTACCACGCCATCGGCCTGCGAAAGATCGCAGGGGAAGCCGTCGGCCTCGATGCCTTGCGCCCTGAGCGAAGACACCGCCGTCTCCAGCTCGGAGGCCTTGCGCGCCACCAGAACGACCCGCGCTCCGAATTCCCCGAGCGCCTCCGCGATTTGCAGGCCGAGCCCGCGGGAGCCACCGGTGACGATGGCGACCCGGCCGGTCAGGTCGAGCAAGGCATGAAGGGGGCTGGACGACATGGCAACGCTTTCGGCTTCAATGCGGCCAAGGTTGCCCGCGTGTTGACCACCATTCATTTCTGTTGGACAAATCAATAACCCGACAAACCTTGAAAGCAAGCCCAAAGCATGGCTCCGGAATGGTGATGACGAAGCCCGGAATGGACGCGGACATGGCGACCGATGTCGATCGTTGGCGTGCGCCTTTCGTCGTGGGGCAGGAACTGGTCGCCGACATCGCGTTCACGCCTGATTCCGTTCGGGCCTTCGCGACGTTGACCAACGATACCAATCCACTCCATCACGATGAGGCGCTGGCCGCCGGCACACGGTTCGGCGGTCTGATCGCCAGCGGCACCCAGACAACCGGGCTGCTGCTGGGAAGCCTCGCCAATCACATTTTCCCCGACAATGCATCGCTGGGCCTCGGCTGCTCATTCCAGCTCAGGAAGGCAGTGCCGGCGGATGCGGCCATGACAGCGCGCTGGATCGTCCGGACGATCACGCCGAAGCCGTCGCTTCGCGGTGTGATCATGGCCCTGGAAGGCGGCCTCTTCGATAAGGCAGGCGTGGCCTTCGTCGAGGCCACGGCGACGATCGCGGTCATGCCGCACGAGGCCCTGAGCCTCTGTGCCAGGCGCGGATCACCTAGCTGATGCGGACCGTCGACGGCGATAGACGTGGACATTCGCATCGAAGGGCAGCCTGTTTCCAGTCTGCAGGGATCCGGCAACGCAAGACGTGCTATGGCGGTTTTTGGAATATCATTTCGACATCGAACCATGCCCAGCGATGGTAACGCCGTGACAAACCAGACCTTCAAGAAGCTCGATACCGCTCCCGTCTACCGCCTGGTCTTCGACACGATCGAACAGCAGATCGTGAAGGGCGAACTGAAGCCAGGAGTCTTGCTGCCGACCGAGACCCACCTCGCCGAGCAGTTCGGCGTCAATCGCTCGACTGTGCGCGAAGGCATCCGCATGCTCGAGGAGAGCGGCCTCGTACAACGTAAATCGGGCCAGCGGCTGCAGGTCACGTTGCCGCACATCTACGCGACTGCTGCCCGCACGAGCCGCCTGCTGCGCCTGCACGAAGTCACGTTCCGGGAATTGTGGGAGGCTTCAATCGCCATCGAGCCGGTCGTTGCCCGCTACGCGGCGGAACGTATCACGGCGCCGGAACTCGTTTTGCTTCAGCAGAATGTCGCGGAGATGGAAAAGGCGATCAACGATCATGTCGAGGTCGTCAGGCTCGACATTGTCTTCCACGATCTGATCGCTCAGGCGGCCCGCAACCGCGCACTGGGGCTTGCGCGCGAGCCGATCAGCCAGCTTTTCATGCCGGCCGGCAAGGCAATTCTGCCGCGGCTCAAGACGCAGAAGCGCATCATCGACGCCCATCACGCCTTGTTGAAGGCCCTGAAGGAGCGTGACGCCGACGAGGCCGCTGCGTGGATGCATCGCCATATCGCCGATTTCAAGCGTGGTTTCGAACAGACTGGTCTCGATATCGACAGGCCATTGGAGAGCTTCTGATACGCGAGACGCCGGCAGATTCTGCACAGACGGCAGCAACCGGTTTTTAGATTAAACGCCCCCCGGAAATCCAGCCGTCGGCCTGGGCCAAGGGATCAAGTTGAGAAGTTGCGGAGGGAGCGGCTCGCGCTCGACGCTGGCATAGCACTAGAGCAAAACAAGAATAAACACCACCACGCTAACTGCCGGCCTGCGCGGCAGTAACCGCCAAACTCAGAGCTTCCGCCTATCGCCGCTGCTGCGCGAAAAATCGCATGGCGGCTAGCTTGGCAATGGGTCGTCAGTTTTCGGCTGCCGGCCGCATGGGCAGCTAGATTGCCCGCCACCGGTCGTTTTCAACATCTGGGAAGGGTCGTCCTTTCCTTGGGCCGTCCGGAGTGCCCAAGAGCAGACGTCCGCCGCGTCGGCTATGGGCCATCTTTCACCGTCTGGCGGTCTGCCGCGAACGTCTCACTTGGGTCGAGACTGGCCTTTCGGTGGTCTCCGTCGCAAAGCTGACGTTCGATAGGGCCCTTCAACTCGGCTGCTTCCCTCGTATCCTCGCAACTGATCAATCCGGCGACTTCGGCAGCACACCCATGACCGTCCGCCCGCGCTCAGTTAGCGCTTAGGTGTTAAAGCCCGCCCACGCCGGCGCGGGCGTCCTTTCGATCAGTCCCTTGCGGATCAGTTCGTCGCGCGCCTTGCCCGGCCGCAATTCGAGGCAGAACGTCCGGCCGGTAAAGCTGCAAGAGCCAGAATTCATCCCGCGTCAGCATCTGGTTCCGGCTTTCGTCCCTTCGCTAAGTGTCTACCTGCGAACGTGATCTTCGCCAACTTCTGTTCGATCGTTTGATCGCGGTCGACCATTCGATCAGCCGCCGCAGGGACTGAAGCGCATCGCAAGCGGGCACAGGCAAAGGGCAGAGTCGGAAGCGCTAGCCCGACCAGCCAAGCGCCGTCGCGACCGACAGTCGAATGCGCAACAGCGCGTCGTGCCTGTTGGAATTTGCACGGATAGGCCGGAATTTCTGAGATCTGTGAAAGGGTGGTTTTACGCGTTGGCGGCCTCATTAGGCGTCGCTTCAAAAGCGATCGGTTGCTGACAGCCTGGCCTTGCATCTGCCTGGTGGCATCTGGTGAGGGCTCGCGTCATGGAGGCCGGCCTGCTCGTCATTACATTCCTGGCCGGTTACCTGACCGGCTTTTCGGTTGGCGAACGGCGTTGGAAGAGATCGGCCTTCGAAGCACTGGATCTGGTTGCCAACGCGATTGCCAAATTACGGAGCGATCCGTCTCAGCGACGCGAATAGCTACGGAAGCAGATACCTCGATCCTCGAGGTCGGCCAACCGGGCCTCATTGCGTCCGACGATAATGACTTCGGCGCCGGCGTCGAGGCAGCGCGGCTAGTGAAATTAATAGCACATCATCGCTGAAAAAAACCCCGTAGTGCCGCGGCCACACGCTGGCTTCTACGGGGTTTTAATCACCCGGACTTCCCTCGGGAGGCCACCGGGGTGCCAGTTGGACTATCCGCTACTGCGGCTCCTCCGGCCGTCGAAGCGGGTCATGGCAAGGTCTTGCAACGCCCTATGGTGCTCCCGGTAAGCAGCCTGGTCAAGAAATGACAGGATCAGCGTTCATAGGCGTTCGGATGGACCTCGCCGGCCTTGATGAGGGCAATGATGCCGTCCGCGTAGTCGGACACCCTGTCCCACAGCGCTGGTAATGCTCGTTCATGCCTCGCTCCGTCTGAAGAAGCGGATGGCTGCGTAGAGGGCCACTCGTGGCGGCAATAACGAGGCGAAGGCATTTGGTCGCGGCGATGCTTGGTGGGCTTGCTCCTTTAGCGCAGGGCGGTCGCAGCCCGCTCGATCTCTGCCTTGTAGGTGGCGCAGAACTGCGTCGGGCCGGCTGTCCACTCGGCCAGCACCCCGTCTCTCGCAGCCTCCATCGCGCTTCGCGGGATGGTTGGGATCTGTTGCTTCGCCCTCGCGAGAACGCCGGTGGGCAGTGATGTGCACTTGTCATGATAGGCCGTGACAAGCGCGATGCCGCGCGCGGCCCACTGG